>NZ_JBHFNQ010000199.1:0-3346 GCF_041929345.1 Floridaenema aerugineum BLCC-F46 | reverse complement strand
TGCGGATTCCGAGGTGATCGCGCGCGGTGTTCCGATTTGATCGCGCGCGGGATTCCGAGGTGATGGCGCGCAGCGTTCCGAGAATTGTCCGCGCAGCATTCCGAGATGATCGCGCGCAGTTTGAGGTGTGGCTCACCTGATCGTTGGAGCATTCTTTCGACCGGACAGCGGTTGGAGGAATGCATGCCGACGAGGAGAGTTGCGATGCGCCATGTGCGCGAGATTTTGCGTCTGAGCCTGGACTGCGGGCTTTCGACGCGGGTGGTTGGTGAGCGGGTCGGGGTCGGACCGACGACGGTCCGGGATACGCTTCGGCGGTTCGATCGGTCGGGTCTGACTTGGCCGGTGCAGCCTGAAATGACGGACAGCGACCTGGAGTCCCGGCTCTACGGCATGCCTGGTGTGAAGCCCGGACGCCGCAAGCTGCCGGAGCCGGACTGGGCGGTGGTGGCGCGCGAGTTGAAGCGCAAGCACGTGACGCTGCAGATCCTGTGGGAGGAGTATTACGCGGCGAACCCCGACGGCTATCGCTACAGCCGGTGGTGCGACCTGTTCCGGCGCTGGGAGGGACGGCTGCCGCTGGTGATGCGCCAGAGCCATGCGGGCGGCGAGAAGCTGTTCGTTGATTATGCTGGCGACACGGTGCCGGTGGTGGTGAGCCGCAGGACCGGCGAGGTCCGCGATGCGCATCTGTTCGTCGCGGTGCTGGGCGGCTCGAGCCTGTCGTTTGCGTGTGCGACCTGGACCGAGCAGTTTGCGGACTGGGCCGAGGCTCACAATGCGGCCTTTGCTTTCTTCGGCGGAGTGCCGCAGCTGCTGGTGCCCGACAATGCCAAGGTCGCGGTGATCAAGGCTTGCCACTTCGATCCGATGCTCAACCGCAGCTACACAGACATGGCGCGGCATTATGGAACGGCGGTGCTGCCGGCGCGGCCGAGGAGGCCCAAGGACAAGGCGAAGGTTGAGGCCTGTGTCAGGATCGTCGAGCGCTGGGTGCTGGGCCGTCTGCGCAATCGCATCTTTTACAGTCTGGCCGAGCTCAATGCTGCCATTGCCGATTGCCTTGCTGATCTGAATGAGCGCCGCGTGCTTCGCCAGTTCGGCCGAACGCGCCGACAGCTGTTCGAGGAGGTCGATGCTCCCAACCTGAAGCCTCTGCCGGCCGAGCCGTGGGTTCATGCACAATGGAAGCGCTGCCGGGTTGGGCTCGATTACCATATCGCGCTTGAGCAGCATCATTACTCCGTGCCCCATCGCTACGCGCGGCGCGAGGTTGAGGTGCGTTACACGGCCCGCAGCGTCGAGATCTTCCTCGGCGGCGAGCGGATCGCGGTGCACATGCGCGGCAGTGGCAATGGTCGGCACACGACCGTGCCCGAGCACATGCCATCGAGCCACCGGCGCTATCTCGACTGGACGCCGGCGAAGATCCAGGAAGAAGCGGGCCGGATCGGCCCGATGCTGTCGATGCTGATGGAGCGCATCATCGAGGATCGGCCCCATCCCGAGCAAGGCTATCGTTCGTGCCTGGGGATCATCGGCCTGGGCAAGCGCTTTGGGGCGGAGCGCCTTGAAGCGGCTGCGCTGCGCGCGTTGGAGATCGGCGCGCGCAATTATCCGTCTGTAAAATCGATCCTCGAAAAGGGGCTCGACAAGGTGCCCGTGCCCAAAGCCCCGGAGCGCGAGCCGATCCTGCACGACAATATCCGGGGCTCTCAATACTACCACTGAAAGGAGCAAGGATGCTCAAACACCCCACACTTGATCAGTTGAACCAGCTTGGCCTTATCGGCATGGCCCAAGCCTTTGCGGATCTGGATGGCAATGGCGATGCCGCCGGCCTGAACCACGCGGAATGGTTGGCGTTGTTGCTCGATCATGAGGCGACCTGGCGCAATGACCGCCGCCTTGCTCTGCGCCTGCGTCAGGCAAAGCTGCGGCATCATGCCGTGCCTGAGGATGTCGATTATCGCAGCGCACGCGGGCTGGACAGGCGGCTGTTCGAAATCCTGCTGAAGGGCAGCTGGATCGGTGCCCATGAAAACTGCGCGATCATCGGGCCGGCGGGGGTCGGCAAGAGCTGGCTGGCCTGCGCCATCGGGCACCAGGCCTGCCGCGACAATCGTTCGGTCCTTTACACCCGCCTGCCGCGGTTGATCGACGAGCTGTCGCTTGCCAAGGGCGATGGCCGCATTGCTGCGCGCATGAAGAGCCTGGCCCGCGTGGACCTGCTCATCCTCGATGACTGGGGGCTTGAGCCGCTCGATGGCAATGCCCGCCATCATCTGCTGGAGATCCTCGAAGATCGCTATGGACGCCGCTCAACCCTGGTCACCAGCCAGCTTCCCATAGCGCGCTGGTTCGATCTGATCGGCGATCCGACCTATGCCGATGCCATCCTTGATCGGCTTGTCCACAACGCACACAGGCTCGAACTATCCGGGGAATCCATGCGCCGCCTGGCTCAAGTTGCCACCGCTTGACCAACGCCAAACCATAGTGCGAATAGATACCAACGATCAGGTGCTTTACCTGCGCGCGATCAAAACGGAACGCTGCGCGGCATCAGATCGGAATACATGCGCGCGATCGTCGGAATCCGCATGTGGGCGCATGGCGGCCGCAAGCGACGCAGCCCAGGCCGCCCCCCGGGGCGCCGAACGTGTGACCGCGAACCCACTGACCTCGATGATCTCGCTGCCGCCTTCAAGAAAGTCGATTTCCTCAGTTCGCAGTTCCGCCAGCCATTCAAGGAGGGTGCCCATCGGATCGCTGGTCGGCAGCAGCGCATCGAGCCGTTCGAGCGCGCGATCAGCAGGCCTGTATGTCTCGCTGAATCCTTCGGAGTGACTTTTCGCGGCCATGACCAGCTTGGCAGCATGGGCGAGAGGAGGGTGACCTCGCCGGCTGATCCACGACAAGAACTGACGGCGTTCTTCGGAGTACCACGAGCGCACAAGCTCGTCGGCCTCAAGCCCCGGATTGTGTTCAATTCCAAGATTATCAAACGGATAATCGCGCACATGCATGCGCCAGAGGCGCCGGAGTGAGGCCAGCGCAAGGCATTCGGACAGCTCGGGTGAGATGAAGGGGAGGGCGCCTTCGATGCGGGCAAGCGTCAGTTGCCAGGGTGCTGGGGCGGATGCCATCGGCCAGATAGTATATAAATGGCCTAAAAAGTATACCCAGCTTGTACGGTGCCTTGGCTGTCCGATAAGCGCCCTTCACGGACGACACGCTATTCTATATAAAACAGCCGAAATCCGCCGCGATTGTCGGTTTCCCCATTTGGCCGGACGCGACGGTTCTCTGCGGCGCAGGCTGTCCAGATTTCCCCAGATCGCTG
>NZ_JBHFNQ010000198.1:0-43686 GCF_041929345.1 Floridaenema aerugineum BLCC-F46 | reverse complement strand
CCCGCCCCATCCTCATATAACTATTATCACTTTATTTATTTGCACCTACTTAATCAACATCCTACCTCCCGCTTCTTCTGTCAGCATTCCCACTCGCTATGAATCTCAGTTCAGAGGTTTACAAGCGCGACAAGACTATCGAGTAATTAACCTTTGGGAAGTAGACGCAGAGTTAGTTTTTCAACAACCTCTTCCTTCCTTAATTCCTTTTGTTCCAATACTCCAAGGTGGTGGTAACGAATCGAAAGTCCGACAAGCTTTGCAGGTTTTACGAACGGATGAACAGTTAAATGATTTAGAATCTTTGCTAGCATTTTTTGCTAGCTTTGTCTTAGAAACTCCCTTAGTTCAGCAAATTATGAGGTGGGATATGGCAGTTTTACGTGAATCTCCTTGGTATCAAGAAATTCTCCAAAAAGGTGTGGAACAAGGTTTACAACTAGGTAGAGAACAAACTTTACGACAAGGGCTATTTTCTACTATCGCTTTGGGTTTAGAATTGAAATTTGGCACGGAAGGTTTACAGCTAATGCCAGAAATTGAACAAATAGAAGATGTGGCGACATTAGAAGCAATTGTGCAAGGAATTAAAACCTTAAATACTCTTGATGAGTTGCGGCAAATTTACAGATAAATTTGTTAGTAAATGATTGGGTTAGAGGTAAGTGCGATCGCCAAATTTCCCTTAAACCTTCCCTCAGTTCCTCCACTGATTCAACCATCGTATTTGCCCAATCCAATCAGCTACTTCGGTTTCCGACAGCAACCTATCCAACGCAAAAATCAACTCAGAAAGTGTCCAACTGTTTTGAGCCGCTAAGATAATACCACAATGTTCGGAATAGCGTTCAGCTAAAACCAAAAAATCCCGGATATTAAAAGTAAAAATACACCTTCCCTGATTTGTTGCTCCTAACAATTGAGTTTGATCGTTAGCGTCTAAAGGCATCCAATCAGTCGGTGTGCGAGTCACATCATGTCCGCGAGAAATTAAAGCTTGTTGTAATGCTTTAATAGAGGTATCCGCATCTAAATGTAACTTTGGTTTAGACATTAGCTGCTTCCAAAGTTTGCTCTGATGCGATCGCCTCGTTTATTTCCTGCTTATTAACAGCATAAAAAGCCAAAGCTTGATTTACCTGCTTCTCTGTAATGCCATACTCCCCAGCTATTTCTGTTGTAGATAAACCCCATTTTTGGTTAGCGATCGCAATTACTTGCACCCGCAAGCCAATACCACGCAATACTGGTACTAACTCACCGCTAGCACCCCAACGATATGTAATATCAGGGAATTTTGCCATATCAAATTGTTGGCTTAGTTCACCTACTTTTTCCGCCACAGCCCATAAAATAAATTCATTCAGAGAAACCCCTTGATCTGTGGCAAATTTCTCTGCTTTTTGCTGCAATTGAATTGGTAAGTTTAACGAGTAATTTGTCATTGTTTTTTAACCTGACAATACCACAATAAATTATATCATAAATTCTTGACTTTTCAACACTTCAAATTCTCCTTTACCTCACCCACCTTAAACCATTTCGTTCTTGATACTCTAAAATATACGCTACATTCTTTTGTTCTAAAGGTGTTAACAAATTATCAGGAAAACTTTCTGGTGAATAAATTGGACGATACCAAGATTGACTACTAAAATATTTTTGTAATTCCTGACTTCTAAACCTTCTGCCATAACGGGCATAAATTGAATTTCGCAAAACATCTAACTCTAAAGCATTTTTATCAAATAAATCTGCATCAGTAACTTGTCTTTGGGAAATCCAGGTAAAATCGTAATTTTTGGGAAAGTTTATTTTCGGAGTAACAGCTATACTTTGTTTTAAATTTGATTGGGGAATAGGGTTGAAAAATGCTTTATAGATTATCGGTATACTAACTAAAGTCATAATAATCATGCTACCAATAATCAGCAAGTTTTTTTGGTTTATTTGCTCTATGGGGGCAGTATTTTGCTCCTGAGTTTCATCAGTTTTTTTTGGAGAATTAGTGGCTAATAAAGTTACAGTTGAAGGTATAATAGTAGTATCTAATTCTAATGCTGCTAACATCTCTTTGGCGGTTTGGTAGCGATCGCGCCAATGAGACTGAACAGCCTTATTTAAAACTGCCACTAAACGAGGACTAATATTAACAGCATATTTCTGCCATAAAATCTCACCCGTTTGATGATCTATATCCAAAATTTTCGGACTCCGACGAGTTAACAAATAAATTGCTGTCATCCCTAAACTATATAAATCACTAGCATAAACAGGTCTACCCGCCGCTTGTTCAGCAGGCATAAAACCACTGGTTCCAATGACAATAGAACTGGTGGTACTACCATGAGAATTTATGATAGTTCCCATCATTTCTTTGACTGCACCAAAATCAATTAAAACAGGTTTACCGTCGGTTTGTCTGATGATAATATTGTCCGGTTTAATATCTCGATGCACCATCCTTTTGCTATGAACATAATCTAAAACAGGCAAAATATCCAGCATAAATTCCCGGACAAAACTTTCGCTTTGAGCACCTTCTAATTGTAGTTTTTTACCTAAAGTTTCTCCAGCAATCCATTCTTGAACTAAATAAAATTGGTCATCAATGGTAAAATAAGCGTATAATTTAGGGATCTGTTGATTCCCATCACCTAATTCTTCTAAAACTACGGCTTCCCGTGCAAATCTTTCTTTGACTAACTGGTAAACTTCGGGTTTATTTTCAATAAGTTTCAGTTGCTTAATTACACAGCGGCGTTTCGATGGCATATTGGTATCTTCTGCCAAAAAAGTCTCACCAAAACCACCACTACCCAATTTTCGGAGTAAAAGATAGCGGTTATTCAGAAGTTCCTGTATCATTGGCGTTCACAGGTTCATTTTTGCTGACTAGCTTCCAAATCTATGCTACAACTATAACTTTGTTGCGATCGCTATTTCCCAACAAAAAATAACTTTTATCATTCAAACCTAACCAACTAACAAAACAATGGGCGACATTCAAATTATCCGCGACTTCTACTCATTTTCCGAACAAACAAATCGCACCCTCCGCATCTTTACCCCTGACGCTTACCAGGAACAACCTTACAGGCGGTTTCCAGTGCTTTATATGTTTGATGGGCAAAACATCTTTTCTCACCCGGAATCTGCGGTTTATGATACTTGGTGCGCCAATATTGCTCTAGAAGAGTTAATATCTCAAAGGACTATCGACCCTTGGATTATTGTCGGGATCGATCACTTACCCAACCGAATGGAAGAATATTCCCCTTGGCAAGATGGACGGGGACATTTAACATCGGAGTTTTTAGTCAATAGTTTAAAACCTTATATCGATCGCCAATATCGCACCATCACAGACCCTCAGAATACAGCAATTTTAGGCTCAAGTATGGGGGGATTATTTGCTTTGTATATCGGCAAAACTTATCCCCAACTTTTTGGACGCATTGGCGGTATTTCTCCCGCTTTAATGTTTGGTGGAGATTTCATGTTTCGCTATTGGGATAGACACACTCGGTTTTGGTCAAAAATTCTTTTGTACGTCGGTAGTGCTGAACAATACAACTATTATGGAACTGAATTAGATTTCGTTCCGATTAACGAGTATTTCTATCAACATTTGAAAAATTTAGGTTACAGCGAACAAGAATTATCTTTTGTCCTCGGTGAAGATGAGATTCATCACGAAACTGCTTGGCAAAAACGTTTACCAGAAATGTTAACTTGGTTGTTAGAACCAACCGTAGGAAAAGGATGGTTTTAAAATGTTTACTAGTTGAAGAGTTAATAGTAAAGTAAAATCATGAATACTGCTACCCAAACGATAAGTTTAGAGGAATTTTTACAACTTCCCGAAACCCAACCTGCTGCTGAATTAATCAAGGGAGAAATTATCCAAAAAGCTATGCCACAGGGAGAACATAGTGTACTTCAAGGAGAATTATGTGAAGCGATTAATCGAGTAACTAAACCCAGGAAAATTGCTTATGCTTTTCCAGAATTACGCTGTACTTTTGCGGGAGATTCGATCGTTCCAGATGTAGCAGTGTTTCGTTGGGAAAGAATTCCATTTAGTACTTCAGGAAGAATTGTTAATCGTTTTGAAATTCACCCTGATTGGGCAATTGAAATTTTATCACCGGATCAAAGTCAAACTAAAGTACTAAAAAAACTGCTTCATTGTTGTGAAAATGGTACTGAGTTAGGTTGGTTGATTGATCCAGAGGAAGAAAGTATTTTGATTGTTTTTGGCGATCGCAAAGTACAACTATTGGAAGGAAATACTAAATTACCAATCCTTCAAGGAATTGATTTAGAGTTAACTGTTGAACAGGTTTTTAGTTGGTTGACGCTTTAATGTTGTTAGGATGAGATTGAGCAAAAAGCGATCGCATTCCATCTAAAAGGTTTCCAAAAAGATAGTTTTCCTATTCCATAACCTGTTCCTATTTGCGAAGATTTTCAGGTATAATAAACTAAAGGTTTAATGGCAGATAATGAAAAGCGAAGTTGCAGAAAAACTGTTTACCTTTGAAGAATATCTAGCTTATGACGATGGCACAGATAACCGCTATGAATTAGTTGATGGAAGGTTAGAACTGATGAATCCTCCAACTTTTAGGCATTTGCTTATTGCTAAGTTTGCTGAACAAATATTTGATACCGAAATCAAACGTTTAGGTTTACGTTGGGTATGTTTTAGAGAAGCGGGAATTAGAACGGGATGGCGAAAGTCGAGATTATCTGATCTTTATATTGTACCTGTTGAACAAGTGCGGGAATTTTTGGATCGATCGGCTATTACTGAAATACCACCATTGTTAGCAGTTGAAGTTGTCAGTCCTGAATCTGTGAGTCGAGATTATCGTTTTAAGCGTTCTGAATATGCAGCGTTAGAGATTCCCGAATATTGGATTGTCGATCCGATGAAGTCAAAAGTTACAGTTTTGTTGTGGGAAGAAGGTTTATATGAAGAAACGGTTTTTACAGGTAATCAAAATATTGTTTTTCGGACTTTTCCAGAGTTACTATTAACAGTTGAACAAGTATTAGCGGCTGGTAATATTGGTTAGCATGAAGTTATAGCTCGGGAGCGGTAAATGAATCATGGCTATGTTAAATATTTCACTACCTGAATCAATTCAAGCATTTATTGAGGAACAGGTGACAAAAGGAGGTTATAGTAACGCAAATGAGTATATTCTACATCTCATTCATCAAGAACAAGTGAAGATTGCACAGATTGAGTCCCTCTTATTAGAAGGGTTAGATAGTGGTGAATTGCTTGAAGTAACAGATGATTGGTGGGAGCAAAAACGCGCTCAATTGGTGCAAGGTATTCAAGATATAGAAGAATGACAAAGAAGATTTTTATCACCCCAAAAGCGAGTCAGGATATAGATGACCATTTTGCGTACATTTCTGGGAATAATTCTGATACAGCATTGCGATTTTTTGACGCAGTACGTCAGACATTAGCTAGATTAGCTCAAATGTCTGGTATGGGTCGCCTTTATCCAGTTAATAATTCTCGTTTGGAGGGATTGCGGAAATGGTCAGTTAAGGGATTTGATCGGTATCTGATTTTTTATTTGTCTTTTGATGCGGATATTAAAATTGTAAGAATTCTCCATGCTACACGAGATATTGAGGCGATTTTGGAACAAGAAGAGGGATTGTAATGGCTAATTTTCAACTATTTGATGAGGTTAAGTTAACTGAAAATATTCCCTTAACTGATGGCGGAGTGGCGCAGGTAGGAACTGTCGGCGCAGTTGTGGAAGTTTTGGGGAATGGACAGGCGTATCTTGTAGAATTGTTTGGTAACTGGGTTAAGTATGATGAGCATGGAGATTTTATCCCAGCGACTCAAGATGAACCTGGCTCATTTATGGAGACTATTGGAGTAGAAACTGTTTATCCTCATCAATTAGTTTTAACGATTCCTGCTCGTGAAGCAATGGGAGTTCGAGAACATTTAACAGCAGTTTTAGATAGTTTATCCGATGATTTAGTTGCTGAAGTTCGTGATTTTGCTGAGTTTTTACAACAAAAGAAACAATAAAAGCAGGTGAGTTGAAAAGTGAGATTATTGGAGAAAGCCCTGGCGTTGACCAGCGCTTTCTGTTTTGGAATCAATTTTCTCGTTTCCGTTTTTTCATCTGGTTCAGTCCCATCTCACCACGCATTCGATCCAACTCGACATCAATTTCGTCTACTGGTTGAGGCAATTGCGAGTGCGATCGTTGAGCTTTAGCTTTCTGTAATTCCTTCTGGACAGGCCAGGGGAAAAGCGCCAAGTAAATGAATGCAGCCAGAACCGTAACAGGGAAGAAAAGCATAATTAGCAATATCCAAAGCGCAGATCCTTTAAATCCCATCTTGGTTAAGATCCGATACCAAAGGAATCCTACTATCAGCAAGGCAAGTAATACGCTAACTGGAACCATTATGGGCACTCCTGTTCAAATGCTGAACCACCCGCACTAAAACCGCCGATACGGGAACGAGGCATTTTACCGGATCGCACTTTTTGAAGCTCATCTCTAGTCATCAAGTACAGCTGATTGTTCCCTTGTCGAAAATATCTCTCTGTCAGTTTTTCCAGAATAGCGATCGCAGATTTTCGGCTACCCAATTTTAGGAAAGCATAAACCATTGAATGCTGTATGCCTACATCACTTGGATCGTACTTAGCAGCTAATTTCCAATCCTCTAAAGCTTGTTTGTAATCGCCTAGTGCTGCTAGTGCCTCTGCCCGGTTATCTAAAATTGTTGCTGGTCGATTACTGCCAATGCTCAATGCTTGGTTGTAGTTGGCTATCGCCTCTGTGTATCGATTTTTAGAATGGTGGGCAATTCCCCGATAAAAGTAAGCATTTGAAAATCTGGGATTGATGCGAATCGCTTGAGAGAACGAGGTAATAGCTTCACCGTGCCGATTGTCGTGTAATTCAATGGCACCACGACAGAACAAATCTTTAGCTGACTGGGCCGATGCTGGTAGAGCAATTAAAACCGAAAGTATTAGAGTGCTTGATATTCGTTTGAACATAACCTGAGTACTGGAAAGTACATACCTATAATTCCCAGTCCGGTTGCACTAATTAATATCCAGCTTGTCGTCGTTACCAATTCCCTATCGCCCATAATATAGCAACCGCCAAGGCGGTTAAGGCATTCTTTATTTTCCTGTTGCCTGTTCCCTGTTGCCTTTTAATCAAAACATTATGCCTTAACCGATATGTCTGTTGCTATACAACACTCGCCACACTTTCTATAAGTCATTGCCTAGAATCGGATATTCCGATCGCTCAAATTGCTTTATGGGTTGGGAACAGTCCGCAAACTATTTGACAACATTATGCAGGTGTGGTTACTTCGGTAGACTTTCCAGATTTGTGACGCATCAATCACCCATCAAAGGCATCAAACGATCGCGCAGCGCTGCGCGATCGCAAATTGCAAAAACCGTGATATTGTTAGGGTGTAGAGTGGGCGACGAGGGACTCGAACCCGCAACCAATAGATTAAGAGTCTACTGCTCTACCATTGAGCTAGTCGCCCGTTTAGATTTATTATCATAGCAAATTTAGCTGGATTTTGGAAGTAGTAGTGAAAAATTTTTCACAAAACTTTGAAATTTTGGCTAATTAAACAGTTCTCAACTTCGTTGATTGCAGCTTAATTTGCTGTGGAGAACACCTTTTGAGTTTGCCCTTTGCTCTCCGGTAAAAAATCATTTTCCCTTAAAATTTCATAAAGATTCACGTCAGTTTCTAACAAGCAAGCATGACCGCTATCTGGTAAAATTGTCATCTTCGCATTGGGAAAATTTTGTACTAAATACTGCACTTCTGAAACAGATGGTAACAGGCGATCGGCAGCACTGCCAATTAAAAACACTGGTTGAGTAATCCGGCGTAACTCATTAGGATGAACTTGAAATTGTTGGAGGAGAGAAAGTCGCCAAATCGAAGTTTTTTGGGGGACAATTTGTACTGCTTGAACTAACGCTTGGCGATCGATCGGTGCTATCCTACCCATAGCTGCTAACACAGGTAAACCAATCAACGATCCTAATTGATAAAAAGAATTTGGTACCCATTGAGTTAAAGGAATTGCCGCGTACATCCAAGGACGACGACTCATTGAAGAAGCAGGATTAACTAAAATTATTTTGTCAAACAACCAAGGCGCTTTCACAGCAACCTTCATCGCCAAACAACCGCCAAAAGATTCCCCACATAAGTAAACAGATTTACGGGGATTTGTTTTCAATTCAGCTTCAATTAAATTAATTACTTGTTCGGTAAGTTCATTCCAACTAGTTAAATCATCTGGCGGAATCGCTAAACAACGAATGTCAAATCCTTGTTCTAACCCAGCAGTTTGACAACGTAACAGCTGACCTGTACCATCCATTCCTGGCAAAAATATGAATAAAGGAAAATCTTGCTTAATTTGTGTGGGAGTTAAAAAACAGGGATGACTTTTAATCTGTGGCATTTTTAAATCGATATTAAACAGCTATTTTCAATTAAGTTTACCCAAAATACAGAACAAAACTGACAACTTAATTACAGCCTTGACGCAGTAATTCGCTAATTTCAGTTTGGCAGTAATCTGTCAGTTCAGCAACGACGGTTTTCATCTGTTTTCCTTTGAATCCTTGTCTTACAGAAGAGGTAATCCAATAAGGACGACCAATTAAAACATTAACTCGTTGATACACTACTAAAGGATGCCAACCAGAATTATTAAAGAACGGTTCTGAAGGATCAAACCAGCTTAACAGTTTTAATGGTACTGCTGAACTCACATTCTCTTCCAGAGAAGCGATCGCCACTGGTAAAATAGACAACCTTTCCACCGGAGATCTTAACGCCAAATGAGCAAAACCCCTGTGAAATTCCCCCATCGTTTCCGGCTTGGTAAACTCTACCATTGGTTGTGCTCCTTCAGGAAACAAACCTACCACTTGCTGTTTCTCAAACAAATTAATAGCCTGTTGGAAAAATTTCTTTTGCGGTTTTCCCATCTCCTCCAAAGGGAAACAGCCTAATCTAGTCACCAAATCCCGCATCACTGGCACTTGTCCCATATAATGATGACAAGCAAACCGGATCGGACGACCGATCGCTGACATCAGCAATGGCGCATCCATAAAACTGCGATGATTACTCACCACTAACATAGACCCTGCTGGAGGGATACGCTCCTGATGATGGAGAAACAGCTTGGTTTTGGTAGCTGCTAGCAATAGTTGTGAAACTAACAATGGTTCGGAATACATAACTTGTCCTAATTCACTACAACCAGATAATAAGGGATAGTTGAATAAATAATTTTTCGATAGTTTGGCTAATATTTTTGACTAAGTGTAACTCCACTCCTTAATAATTGTTAACTTTCTTTCAGCTAAATTGACAAATATCTTCCGATAGAGACGCAATAGGTACAGCTGAGGTATATTAGAAAGGTTAATCTAGTAAAATTTTATACAATTGTTACAATATCAGATTAGATTATAATAAATGTAAAAAATACCCAGAAAACCTGTATTCAAAACCCTCATGTATGATTAAAAGCAGTTTATGAGGGTTTATTGCCATTTTTTTCCATGAATTATACCGATAGTAAAAAAACCTTTGCTCTGACAACACCCCTATATTACGTAAACGATATACCTCACATAGGTAGCGCTTATACGACGATCGCAGCCGACGTAGTAGCCAGATACCAGAGAATGCGAGGAAATTCGGTGTTGCTAATTACCGGAAACGACGAACACGGACAAAAGATTGAACGCGCTGCCCAAGCTAGAGGACTATCACCCCAAGTACACTGCGATGAAATAGTTACTGGGTTCGAGAAACTTTGGCAAAAGCTAAATATCCAGTACGATCGCTTTAGTCGGACTACAGCAGAACGGCATCATGCGATCGTCAAAGAGTTCTTTCACCGAGTTTGGGATGCTGGCGACATCTACCTGAGTCAACAAAAAGGCTGGTATTGTGTAGCTTGTGAAGAATTTAAAGAAGAACGCGAACTCCTCGAAGGCAGGCGTTGTTCCCTTCACCCCAACAAAGAAGTTGAGTGGCGCGACGAAGAAAACTACTTCTTCCGCCTTTCCAAATACCAAACTCAACTGGAAAAACTCTATCAAGAACGACCAGACTTTATTCAACCAGAAACTCGCCGCAACGAAGTCCTCAATTTTGTGAGTCAAGGTTTGCAAGACTTCTCGATTTCGCGAGTTAACTTAGATTGGGGCTTTCCCATACCTACAGATCCCAAACATACCATTTACGTCTGGTTTGATGCCCTTCTAGGTTATGTTACCGCCCTTCTGGAACCGGATGAAGAACCGACCATTAAGAATGCTTTAGCTAAATGGTGGCCGATCGACTTACATTTGATTGGTAAAGACATTCTGAGATTTCATGCAGTTTACTGGCCTGCAATGTTAATGTCAGCCAATGTTGCTTTACCAGGAAGAGTGTTTGGACATGGCTTTTTAACCAAAGATGGGCAGAAAATTAGTAAAACTCTCGGTAATACGATCGATCCGATCGCTTTGGTCGATCGCTATGGAGCCGACGCAGTTCGTTACTATTTTATGAAAGAAATCGAATTCGGCAAAGATGGCGACTTTAACGAAGTAAATCGGTTTATTCCCATTCTTAACGCCGACCTAGCCAACGACTTGGGCAACTTGCTCAATCGTACTTTGAAAATGGCTTACAAATACTGTGGTGGTGAAGTTCCCAATGTAAATGGTGCAGACATTCCCGCAGAAAACCCCTTAAAAACAATTGGTTTGACATTAGGTACACAAGTTGCCCAAGCTTATGAAAATTTAGCTTTTAGCAACGCTTGTGAAGCTGTTCTGGGCATGATTCGCACTGGTAACAAGTATATCGATGAACAAGCACCTTGGACATTGTATAAACAAGGAAACCAGCCAGCAGTTGAGCAAGTGCTCTATTCTGTTTTAGAATCTGTGCGATTGGCAGCTTATTTATTGTCACCAATTATCCCTGGTATCAGCAACGACATTTATCAACAATTAGGCTTTGGTACAAATTTTAATGACAAAACTCAATTATCTAATACAGCAGACTTTACGGTTCATGCTAGTTGGGGAACCTTACCTGCAAAACAAAAGTTAGGCGAACCTCGTCCGATTTTTCAAAAATTGGAAGTTGCGGAAACTAGTTCTTAATTAAACCCTAAAGCCATTCCCGGCTATATAAATGTGGAAAAATTAGGAGTACATTGATTTGCTCGATTTGACTGATAAAAAATGAGGCATAATAATCATGTTAAATAATTTGGAAAAAGACTCTCTATTCACGCCAGAACAAGTTCTGGAAAATCGAGGTAGAGTCGCCATCTTTATTGATGGTTCAAATTTGTTTTATGCAGCCTTGCAATTGGGAATAGAAATAGACTATACCAAGTTATTGTGTAGGTTGACGGCTGGTTCTCGGTTGTTGCGATCGTTCTTTTATACAGGAGTCGATCGCACCAATGAAAAACAACAAGGTTTTTTATTGTGGATGCGGCGCAATGGTTATCGCGTCATTGCTAAAGACTTAGTGCAATTACCAGATGGTTCTAAAAAAGCCAATTTAGATGTGGAAATTGCTGTAGATATGATGGCTTTAGTAGGCTCTTATGATACAGCAGTTTTAGTTAGTGGTGATGGCGATTTAGCTTATGCGGTAGATGCAGTTAGTTATCGCGGTGTGCGCGTAGAAGTTGTCAGTTTGCGTTCCATGACTAGCGATAGTTTAATCAATGTTGCCGATCGCTATATTGACCTAGAAAACATCAAAGAAGATATCCAAAAAACCCAGCGTCAAGGAGGTTATATCTATCGCCCATTGTCTGGAATTGGATTATTAGATGACGAAAAAGACGACGATTAAACAACAAATAAAAACAACCATTTAAAATTTACTGTCGCCTAGATCCCCGACTTCTTCAAGAAGTCGGGGATCTGTTTACTCAGATCTTGCGCCAAGAGGCAGAGCCTCCATTCTTCGTTCCCAGCTTGAACCTGGGAACGAGGATCAGGGAGGTTCCACCTCCTTTGAGTGCCAGATCTGAGTTTAAGCGATTTGTAGCTATAATTTCTCTGAAATGATGAGTTTGAGGAAAATTACTCTGAATAAACTAATCTTTTTAAAACTAATCTTAATCGGGTTATTGTTTGGTATGGTAGCCTGTGATAGTGAAGGGAGGACAGCCAGAAAGCTAGCTGAAGATAGTAGACTAGCTCAAGAAAGAGCATTAGCCAAAGAATCAGATAGTAACCTGACATTGAACGATGTCATCCTCGATAAAGTTGATGATTCAGGTCGGACTTTGTGGAAAATCAAAGCCAAACAAGCTGTTTATAGTAATGATAAAAAAGATGCAAAAATTTTAAGTCCCATTGGAGATTTATTTCAAGATGGCAAATTAGTATATCAAGTTAGCGGTCAAACCGGAGAGATTAAAGAAGATGGCAAACAAATGTTTCTCAAAGGTCAAATTGTTGCTACAGATATACAAAATGGTGTAGTGTTGCGAGGTAATGAATTAGAATGGCGACCAGAAGAAGATATTTTAATTGTACGGAATCAATTAACTGGAACTCATAAACAAGTACAAGCATCAGCGCAAGAAGCGAGGGCGTTTAGTCGGGCGAAGAAAATAGAATTTATTGGACAAGTGGTGGCAAAAGCGATCGATCCCCCGTTAATCATGAAAACCGAAAAGTTATTTTGGCAAGTGCAAGAACAGAAAATGTTTAGCGATCGCTTTACGCAAATTGACCGCTACAATGGACAAAAGATTACCGACCGCGCCACAGGTAATCAAGGAGAAGTAGACTTAAAAAACAAAATCGCCAAACTGGGAAAAAACGGACAAGTTACCTTTGACGAACCTCCAATGCAAATTGCTAGTAATGCTATTGTCTGGAATTTAAATACTAAAATAGTCTCCTCAAATCAACCAGTAACTATTTACCAAAGAGAACAACAAATCACCTTAAACGCTAGTCAAGGTAGAGTTGAATTAACCCCACAAATTGCTTACTTAATCGGCGGTGTCCAAGGTACAGGTCAAAAACCACCTTCCAACCTGCGAACTGATGAAATGACTTGGTATTTAGAAACTCAGCAATTTGCCGCCAATGGCAATGTTTTCTATCAACAAACTGACCCACCATTAACTTTAAATGGCCCCAAAGCCTTTGGAAACCTCAAAGAGCAAAAAATCGCTATTACTGGAAATGGTAATAACTCTCCAGTCATCACTGAAATTGTCCCACAGGGCAGGGGGGCAGGGCGGCAGGGGAGATGAGGGGATGGGGGGATGGGGAGATGGGGGGAATCCCAAATCTACATAAACAACTCTCCCCACCTCCCTGTTCCCTGTTCCCTGTTCCCTGTTCCCTTTATTCCCTTTACCCTTTAAGCTTTTCGGTTTCCCCTTCTTTTGCTTGTGCCTTCTGCCCTCTGCCTTCTGCCTTTGTTCTGCCTTTGAGGATAATTTGGTTACGATCGCTTGCCCCAATGCGTTTGACGTAGTTGAGGCTAGCGCGAGTGGGAAGGACTACTACAGGCGGAGTTAAAGTGGTTCCCCATTTTTGGCTCAAATTTTGTAGTAAAAGGTCTTGTTTGGCGCGTAAACCTAAAACATCGTTACCTCGGTTGACGATCGCAAACCACACCAAACCGCGATCGCGTGTCGGCATCACTCCCGCTAAAGCACTGACATCTCGTAAAGTCCCTGTTTTAATCACAGTTGCTTGGGGAATGTGACGATGCAACATTGTACCATTGCGATCGCTACCAGAAACCGGGAAAAAATCGCCGATCGTCAATCCTAAAGGTTGCAATTTCCGTTGTAGTGCCATTAACATTCCACAAACTGCCCTGGCAGAAATCCGATTTTCCACACCTAAACCAGAACCATTAATTAATTGAATTTCTGCCAAAGGCACACCCGCAGCACTCGCCGCCAATCTCCTTACTACTTGCGCCCCTCCCAAAGATTCAGCAATACTTTCTGCCATTTCATTACTGCTGAAAATATTCATTTCTTTCAACAGTTGAGTTAGAGTTAAAGAACGGTGACGTAATAATAAGTTTGGTTTAGTTTGTTGTGGGCCTGTTTCGGGGTTTTCCACCTTTACACCACCGAAAATTTCCAATTGAGGTTTGGGAGTACCTTGAGGCATTTGGGAATATCTCAAAATCAGCGATCTAGACCAAGTGCGAAAATTAAAAGACTGCATGAGCATTTGACCCGATGGCAAAGCATTCCGGTTGCCATTCATCGCAAATCTCCCCCGAATCACCAATTTTCCCGTGACTTTTTTAATTCCCAGGCGATTTAAAGAATTAGCCATTGCAATGCCATCTTGCCAAACAAACAACGGATCGCCATTGCCATTGACAAGTAAATCTCCCTGTAATACCCCGTTATTTATCGGCCCGGTGGCACTAATGAGCGTCTCAAACTGGTGGGAATGATCCCAGGTAGATAGGGCAGCCAAAGAGGTAGCAATCTTCGTCAGAGAGGCAGCAGGCAAAGGAATAGAACCTTGATTATTAGCTAAAACTACTGGCCCCGACTGCATCCAAATTGCTTGTTGTCCGATCGGATGTTGTTTCCCTAACTCCTTTAAATATTGCTCAACTATACTCGCCGTCTGCGGTTCCGGCGCAGCTGCGAGTACAAATCCCGCATTACCAGGCCAAACCATTTCTTGTGCAGTATTCAACCCAGAACTGCGAATTCCTGCCATATCCAACCACGCAGACATTAACCCAGAACTAAATAATTCCAACACTTTGAAACGCTCCTCAACACGAATTTTAGATTTTAGATTTTAGATTTTACTTTTAGCAATTTAGATTTTGCCTCAAAATAAGGGAACAGGGAACGGGAGTAGGGGGTAGGGGAGTTTTTCCCTAACCCCTACCCCCTAACCCCTACCCCCTCCTCCCAAATCAAAACTTTCTTCCGTAAAGGTTGATTTTTGGATCGAAGCCATCTGGTAAAATCTTTGATGTTTCTACTACATTGATCAATGGGATCAGCTAGGGCACGAATTGCAATAGACGCGATGGGTGGGGATCATGCCCCCGCCGAAATAGTCGCTGGCGCACTTAGAGCAAGAGAAGAATTAGACGTAGAAGTTCTACTGGTAGGCGATTCTTCTCAAATCGAAGCGGCTCTAGGTCAACAAGCAAACTCATTTCCGATCGAAATTGTGCCTTCAGAAGGCACGATCGAAATGCACGAAGAACCACTGAGCGGTATAAAACGCAAGCCGAAAGCTTCCATCAACGTCGCAATGGATTTGGTGAAGCAAAAACGGGCTGATGCAGTGGTTTCGGCAGGACATTCTGGCGCAGCAATGGCAGCAGCTTTGTTGCGCTTAGGAAGGTTGAAAGGAATCGATCGACCAGCTATAGGCGCAGTTTTACCGACCATCTTGGCTGATAAATCGGTGCTACTTCTCGATGTGGGGGCAAATGTCGATTGTCGTCCCAAATTCTTGGAACAGTTCGCTGTCATGGGATCGATTTACAGCCAATATGTTCTAGGTGTGGCAGAACCGAAAGTCGGCTTACTCAATATCGGTGAAGAACCGGGTAAGGGTAACGATTTGGCAATTCGTACTCACCAAATGCTCGAACAGAATCAAAAAATCTCTTTTGTGGGCAATGCGGAAGGTCGAGATATCCTTTCGGGTAACTTTGATGTGGTGGTTTGTGATGGCTTCGCTGGTAATGTCTTGCTCAAATTTGCTGAGGCTGTGGGCGAAGTAATGTTGCAAATCCTCAAAGAAGAATTGCCTCAAGGTTTGCATGGTTTTATGGGTGTTGCTTTGCTTAAACCTAACCTAAAACGGATTAAGCAACGGGTAGATCATGCCGAACATGGTGGAGGGTTGCTTTTAGGTGTGGCTGGAATTTGTATTATTAGTCATGGATCGTCACAAGCTCCTTCGATTTTTAATGCAATTCGGTTGGCTAAAGAAGCGATCGATCACCAAGTACTAGAAAGAATTTCATCCAACTATCACCAACCTGCTGCACCAGCGGCTGAGGTCGAGTAATAATGTTGCAGCAATTAGGAAAAGGCGTTGCCATCATCGGAAGTGGTGCCGCAACACCAGCGGTTTCTTTAACTAATCAAGATCTCAGTCAGATTGTCGATACCTCTGATGAATGGATTGCTACGCGCACAGGCATTCGGGAACGGCGTTTGGCTGTCCCCGGTCAATCTTTGTGTGAGTTGGCTAGCATTGCCGGAGAAAGGGCGATCGCAATGGCTGGGATCTCTCCTGAAGATATCGATTTGATTATCCTGGCGACTTCTACCGCAGATGACCTATTTGGCACTGCCAGCCAAATTCAAGGGAAAATCGGCGCAACTAAAGCAGTAGCGTTCGATCTCACAGCTGCTTGTTCGGGTTTTGTCTTCGCCTTGGTGACAGGTGCTCAGTTCATCCGTAACGGCGTTTATCGAAACGTACTGTTAATCGGGGGGGATATCCTCTCTCGTTGGGTGGATTGGTCCGATCGCCGCACCTGTATTCTATTTGGCGATGGTGCTGGGGCGGTGGTAATGCAAGCAACTGAGTCAGATAGTGAAGTGAGCGACCGCTTATTAGGTTTTGAAATCCGCAGTGATGGCACCCAAAATCATTATCTCAACCTCAGTTACAAAAGCGAAGCTAAAGAATTAGTCGCAGGAGTTTCGATTAATCAAGGCAATTTTCAACCAATCACTATGAACGGACAAGAAGTTTATCGCTTCGCCGTCAAACGAGTCCCAGAAGTAATTGAAAAAGCCCTGTTTCGCGCCAATTTAACAGTTGACCAAATAGATTGGTTAATCTTACATCAAGCTAACCAAAGAATACTTGATGCTGTGGCGCAACGGTTGAAAATTCCCCCCGAAAAAGTCATCAGTAATCTGGCTAATTATGGCAACACTTCTGCGGCATCAATTGCGATCGCCTTAGATGAAGCAGTTAGATGTGGCAAAATTAAAGCAGGAGATACGATCGCCACCGCAGGTTTTGGTGCAGGATTAACTTGGGGTGCCGCAATCTTTCAATGGGGTAAATAAGCTAAAAAAAAGCTAATCAACCCAGGAGAATTACTATGACTTTCACTGTCCGGGATTTAGAAAAATTCCCAGCGCAACTCTCCCCAGAATATGAGGATTACAAAATTCCAGAATTATTTCCTGGCTGGGAATTGCCCATAACTGAATTATGGCCTCCCGTCTTCGATTAAAAAAGTTTATGTTTTCCTTAGTTCATTTGTTGATGATTAACAAATGACCAACTACCAATTACCAATGACCAATAACAAACAATGACAAAAACTGCATGGGTGTTTCCCGGACAAGGTTCACAAAAAATAGGTATGGGAGGAGATTTAGTAGAATTTCCTCATGGCAAAAATAAATTTTATCAAGCCGAACAAATACTAGGTTGGTCAGTCAGAGAAATTTGCCAAAGTCAAGAGGATAAAGTTTCACACACCCTTTACACCCAGCCTTGTTTATATGTAATAGAAAGCATTTTGGCTGAACTAATGCAAGAAAAAGGACAGCAACCAAACTTAGTTGCTGGACATAGTTTAGGCGAATATGTTGCCCTGCAAGTTGCCGGAGTTTTTGACTTTGAAACAGGTTTGCGCTTAGTCAAAAAACGCGCAGAATTAATGGATAGTGCCGCCGGAGGCATGATGGCGGCATTAATCGGATTTGACGAAAAGCAGTTAACAGAAGTAATCGAAAAAACGCCAGATTTAGTGTTAGCAAATGATAACAGTTCCGCTCAAGTAGTAATTTCTGGAACTCCCGAAGCAATAGAAATTGCCTTATCCCAAATCAAAGCGAAAAAGGCTGTTAAATTGAATGTTTCTGGCGCTTTTCATTCCCCATTAATGGCACCAGCCGCCGCCGAATTTCAAGAAGTTTTAGATGCTGTTACCTTCAACGATGCCCAAGTTCCAGTAATGTCAAATGTTGACCCGACACCAGCAACAGAAGCAGCTGTTTTAAAACAACGCCTTTCCCAACAAATGACAGGTTCAGTACGTTGGCGAGAAATTTGTTTAGCCTTACCGGAAGCAGGTGTAGAAAAAGTAGTAGAAATTGGCCCCGGAAAAGTTCTCACAGGTTTAATTAAACGCACCTGCCCTAATTTAAACTTAGAAAATATTACTAGCGCCGCCGATTTACCAACCCAATAAACATCTCCTTTCAAAGATTGTAGAGACGCTTTCAAAGATTGTAGAGACGTTGTATAAAACGTCTCTACAAGGGTTCGGTGGTAACGCACCTTTAATTTCTGGAGATGTCTAACAACCCCCTGTAGCCCCCCTGCTCCCTTAACAATAAAGTTACGAAATTATGCCCAGAAACCGAGAACCTTTGGTTAGTTTGATGCTTTACCACGCCTTTAAATGGTCGGTGGTTAGCCCTATGTTACACCTTTATTTTCGGGGGAAAATTTATGGTGCCCAACAGGTGCCAAAAGAAGGGCCACTATTAGTAGTAAGTAATCATGCGAGTAATTTTGACCCACCAATTGTTTCCTGTTCTGTGCGTCGTCCGGTAGCTTTTATGGCGAAAGAAGAGTTGTTTGCTGTGCCAGTTTTAGGTAAGGCGATTCGATTGTATGGTGCTTATCCGGTGAATCGGTTGTCTGCCGATCGCAGCGCCATTCGTTCCGCCTTACAATATCTAGAACAAGGATGGGCGACAGGTGTATTTTTGCAAGGCACTCGCACTCCCGATGGTAAGATTACCGAACCAAAATTAGGTGCAGCGATGATTGCAGCCAAAGCAAAAGCGCCTTTATTACCAGTCAGTTTGTGGGGTACAGAAAAAATCGAGCAAAAAGGTTCAGCCATTCCCCAAGTAGTACCAGTAACAGTACGAATAGGCGAAATAATCCAGCCTCCTAGTTCCAACAGTAAAGATGAATTAGAAGCCATAACCCAAAAATGCACTGCTGTAATTAATGCGCTACATGACTTAGGACGGTAACTTGGGGACTGGGGACTGGTGATTGCTGAGAACTCTTGGGATTGGGACAAGGGTAAGTTCATTAACTCAAAACTCAAAACTTACCTAGTCCCTAGTCCCTAGTTCCCAGTCCCCTTGCACCGGGCAAAATTCTGTAGTCAGAAAGAGTTACCTTTGAGAAATAGCAAGTTAGAATAAGCCATAATTAACTTTATTAGTCATTGGTCAGCTGTTATAAGTCATTGATTATTAGACAAAAGTCTTGAGATTTTGACAAATGACTTTTGACTTTTGACAAATCACTCAACCATTACTTTTAACAAATGCAAGATTTAAAAGCAGAATTAACAGCATCCTTAGATGAAGCAGAATGGCAATGGTTATTGCCTCATGTTGCTCGTGATTCTTTGATTATTGTTACTCCTGGACTAAATATAGTTGATGTGGGAGTTGCGATCGCAAATAATAACGTTCTTTTAGTCGAAAATTGGATTAACGAACAACTGATTTCTAAACCCTCCTTAAATCAGATGACACAATGGCAAGCTAACATGAGTAAAAGGTTTAATGCGCTAATAGTGCAGCCTTTTGTATTAATCCAAGAACTCCCAGCAACTAACCAAAATTATCCTTAAACATATAGGGAAAATTGCTTCAAAAACCTTAACCGCTCTCCCTTGCTCCCCTGCTCCCCTTTGGGCATCTAACTTTAAAAAATATGAGTGAACCACCTCCACATAATTTCTGGGAGCGACTTAATAACTTAGTTTTAGTTCGCTTTTTATTAATATTTGCTTCCGGTTGGGCTTTAGTACAATGTTTAGCATACTTTGAAACCATCATTGTCATTTTTAGTTTAGCAGCAGTCCTCGCCTTTCTCCTCAGCTATCCTGTAAACTGGCTGAAGCGTTTCTTACCTCATGGACTAGCCGTTAGTTTAGTTTTTTTGTCAAGTTTAGTAATTTTTGGCTGGTTTACTGTTACTGTCGGATTAGCAATTGTTTCTCAAGGGCAACAACTTCTGGATACTTTACCTGATTTTGTTAATTCCTTTACGCCTTTAGTAGCACAACTAGAAAATTATCTGCGTTCTCGACACTTACAGGTTGATTTTAGTACCCTGGAAAAATCCTTGCGAGATCAACTACCCACTTTTATTAATGCTAGTTTTACCACCTCCCAAATAGTCTTAGATTACTTGGTAAAATTGGTTTTAATTGAAGTTGTGGCTTTTTTCATGTTGTTAGATGGCGAACAACTTTGGTCTTTTGTGTTGCGTGTAGTTCCC
This sequence comes from Floridaenema aerugineum BLCC-F46, assembly GCF_041929345.1. Taxonomy (NCBI): domain Bacteria; kingdom Bacillati; phylum Cyanobacteriota; class Cyanophyceae; order Aerosakkonematales; family Aerosakkonemataceae; genus Floridanema; species Floridanema aerugineum. The sequence goes on along the minus strand of NZ_JBHFNQ010000198.1, from coordinate 23,324 downwards.
AAGCATTCAAGGAAAAGGTTCACACTTATAGTTAAACGTAATTTTGTCGGATTTTTTCGGGGCCAAATGCTGCTAAGTTTATTCTTTACTATAGCTGCTTTTATTGTGTTTTTATTTCTCCAGGTGCCATTAGCTTTAATTTTAGCGGTAATTGTCGGATTGTTTCAGTTAATTCCCGGAATTGGAGCTACTTTAGGGATTGGTTTAGTCTGTTTAATTTTATTACCTAAAAGTGTTGGTTTAGCATTTAATGTTCTCATAGCTTCCATTATTCTTCAGCAAATTAAGGATAATTTATTAGCACCCCGCATTATGCAAAATTCGCTAAATATTAACCCAGTAATAGGCTTTTTTGCTTTATTAGTTGGTTATCGCATAGCCGGGTTACTGGGAATTTTCCTCGCCACTCCTATTGCAGGAGTATTTCTCAGCTGGTTTGGTATTGAGAACAAAAGAAGAATCAATTGGGATTAAATTAAAAGTAGCTATTGAGAAAAATATCGGCTGAAATTTTCCCCAGTACTACCAGTAATTACCCATAATATAGCTCTAGCTCCATCGCGGAGGGCTTTTTCGATTGGTTCGGGAGATTTTTGGGAGGGAACTGGGACAGATTTAAACACAATTCCTCGACTTCCTAGCACTACTTCACCGATAACTTGAGCACGACGAATATGATAATCAGAGGTAACTAAATAAACACTGGTAATACCTTTAGCTTTTAATTCATCGGCTAAGGTTGTAAAATTTGTAACTGTATCTACTGCTCGATCGTCAAAGTGAATTTTTTCTGAATTAATTCCCGCTTTAATAAAAATTCTCCTGACATAATTATTATATTTTCCTGAACCACCCGAAGAAATCCAAATCTCTAAATTCTCTAAATTCCGTTGTTTCCTGACAAATTGGGCGGTAAACTTTTCCCGTTCCAAAGCAGAGGTTGAACCACCCAGCATTAAAACTGCTTGGGGTGTTTCTAAGCCTCTGATTTGCTTATAGCTAAACCAAAACAATAAGGGTGAAAGTAACGTCAGTAACTTTAGGCTGCTGCTGAATTTACGAGAAGATTTACCTCGTAACTTCTTTCTTCGCCGGCTGGGTTGAATCTTGAGAACCATGAATCGATACAATAATACGCTAAATTTTCGCAATCACGCAGCCGATGATACCCCACTAGAGGTTTAGCTTCAACCCCAAATGCAATCTGCTGAAAAAAAAGTGATGATTCGAGAGTATCAGATGAAGGGACGCTTCCTAGATACCCGACTTCTTGAAGAAGTCGGGTATCTAAATCTAGAAAATCCAAAATCTAAAATTGAATAACGGGACTGATGGGATTTGAACCCATGACCTAGCGCTTCAGATTTGTGTGAGTTTCCCCACTCTCTGGACTATACCTTCACCATTAGCTAAAAGCTTTTAGGTGGTAGCCGTCTTGTCTCTACACCTTCCTGACTCGAACCTCTACTGTTAATAGTTTGTCGGAGGGAGTCAGGCTTGGCTCGGTATTGCCATGAAGTGTAAGAACACTCAACAATTCAATAAGGTTCTTTTCACTTTTTAGGTTTCACCGACTTTGACCACATTCACACATAGAGTTTCCTGCTATGGTGCCCGAATTTCAGGAGGCGCTCGCTCTATCCAGCTGAGCCACAGCCCCAAATACAAAGCCATCATAGCAAAAATTAATCGGATTTATGCAGTGAAGCCCCAAACCTAGATCCCCCCTAGCCCCCCTTACAAAGGGGGGAATTTAAGAGAGCCCCCTTTGTAAGGGGGTTGGGGGATCTGAGTTTAATCTGATTTAGACATCCAGGGTTGTTCCCAAGGACTACCGCCAATTTCTAATCCACAAAGGGAACTGCTAGCTTTCAGGATAGTTTGGGATTTTTCGCGCAATTCTAAGGTGAGATTTCCCAGCATGGTATCTTGACAAACAAATTGCATTCCGTCACGAGTTGGAGCACGCAAAGGTGTTCCGGGTAAGTCGGTAGTTCCTAATAATTCCACTTCGTATTGGGAGTTTTTGGCTTGCATTTCCCATTTTCCCCAAGGTTGAATTTGCCAACTGACTTGGGAGTTCCAGGGAACGAATTCGTAGAATTTGCCTTGATAATGAATTCCTACCATTGCGACTGACTCCATCCACCAAAGAATTCCACGTCTACCACCGCCAGCAGTTAAGGCGAGGTCTGGTTGGTCGTCAAAGCAATTACAATTTAGCCAAAACCATTTTTGGGGAAATGCGCCACCCCAGTTTTTTTCGGCGTAAGCTGGCGCGTTGGTGAATTCGTAGCGTTTGCCATTCCACTCTATCCAACCTGTGGCTAAACCGTGCGCCATTAAGATTTGCCATCCGGGTTCAAATATTTGCAGGAAGGAGAAGAAGCCAGCGGTTGATTGTTGTGGTTGTCCGGGGTTTCCCCAACCGTAAATGGGTTGGATCTCGTATTGCCAATGGGCTGTGTGACCTGTGCCGGGGTCGTGAAGGCTTCCTTGATGCCATTTTGCTGTTCCTTGGTATCCTTGCTGGATGTGGCGTGTAAAGTCTTCTGGTGGGAGAAGGCGGGGTTTTAAGAGATCCCCCTCTTGTCCCCCTTGGTAAGGGGGAGGAAAGTTTAAGAGATCCCCCTCCCGTCCCCCTTGAAAAGGGGGAAGCCATTCCGTTTTTCCCCAATGTCCTAGTCCTAAGCTGTCTCGCCATGCCCAAAATTTTTTCATGTCGGGGAAACTGCGGCAAATATATTCATCATTTGGGCCGAGGATTTGGGCACTACCTCCACTGTGTAGTTTACTGCCGATCGGATCTTCAATGGAGTACATGAAGGCGAATGTTTGCCGATGTTCGGGTAGGGTAACTCGATAATACCAACCTTCAAAAAAACGCCTTTCGCTTCCGTCCCAATGATAGCCACTATGGGGTGTTTGTAGTGGATTTGGCATAACTTCAATTAACTGACACCTTTTTTAGTATGAGCAATTTTTTTGAACCGCGAAGACGCGAAGAACGCGAAGGAAGAGAGGAGAGGGTTATCTGTTAGTATCGATCATTTTTTGGGAATACTCAGAATGTCGCTCAATTTACAGTAAAGTTAACCATGCAAGATTTGATTTTTGTCAATACTCTTAAGGGGCATTCTTCTGCGGTGATGTCTGTTGCGTTTAGTCCAGATGGACGAACTTTGGCTAGTGGAAGTCAAGACAAAACTGTGAAAATTTGGCATTTGGTTAATGGCGAATCTGATACTTTGATAGGGCATGGAAAAAGTGATTGGTTTGGCGGAGTTAATGCTGTTGCTTTTAGTCCAAAAGGGCAACTTTTAGCTAGTGGAAGTGATGATAAAACTATTAAAATATGGGATGTGAGTAAGCGAGAGGAAATCTTTACTCTTTCAGGACATTCAGAAAAAGTTTGTGCTGTTGCTATTAGTCCCGATGGGCAATTTTTGATTAGCGGCAGTCATGACAAAACTATTAAAGTTTGGCGCATAGAGAATGGAGAGCAAATATTAACGCTGAATGGACATTCAGACGCAGTTTTATCTGTAGCTTTTACTCCTGACGATCGGGCTATTGTTAGCAGTGCTGGTGGTAATGATAAAACTATCAGGATTTGGTATTTAGCAAACAAAAAATTGCTTACTCTTGCAGGACATTCTGATTGGTTTGCTGGGATAAATTCTGTTGCTGTTAGCCTTGATGGTAAAATTATTGCTAGTGGAAGTCAGGATAAGACTATCAAGATTTGGGGGCGAGAAAATGGTAAGGAAATTCACACTCTTCAAGGTCATTCTGATTGGGTTTGTTCTGTAGCTTTTAGTCCAAATGGTAAGATTTTGGCTAGTGCTAGTAAAGATAAAACGGTCAAGTTATGGGATTTAGCTACTGGGCAAATTATTGGTAGTATCAATTATCAAGAGGCTGTTTATTCTGTGGCTTTTAGTCCTAATGGTAAGTATTTTGCTAGCGGGGGTGGAGATAAAAATATTACGATTTTGCCTGTTGATTTGTAAAAAGGTTATTTCATTGTAAAGTGGCTTGGTTACATGGTAAAATTATAATAGTAGCGAAAACACTACTATTATAATTTAGCGTTGTGATTAAAATATTCAGTAATCTCTATTTCCTGAAAATATGGCAAAGTTAACTCCTGAAATTAGCCAAAATATTGCATTGTTAAAACAACAGTTATTAGATATTGTTGATGAAGCTACAGCAGCGGAGTTAACATTATTTGAGCGATTTGGTGAAACATCGGAGACTATGACTCCCCTTAATGATCTCAGGGATATAGCTGAACAAGCATCGACTCGCTTTTCACAGTTTGCTAATATTCAGGGCTCTTTCGGGTTAATGGGGAAAAATGTTCATTTTTGTTACAAACTAGGGAAACGGTGCGTTAGGCACGGGAACTTATTTATGGGTTGAAATGCTGAATTTATCGCCCGTGCCTAACACACCCTACATTTAAATAAGATTTTGTTATCACCATAAATCCGGGAGAGCCATATTCAGTTACCCATAGCCCAATCTCAACCAATCGCCTCTGGGGATTTGCTACAGTTTTTAAATGAGAAAATAACTAACGCCCAAGTTCGCATTCCAGCATTACAGCGCAGTGTTCAAGAAATCAAACAAGATTGGAGTTTACCATGACTAACTTTACCATGCCCGACCCAGAAAAAGTTAAACAAACCAGTGCCAAAGCTCGTCGTGCTATTCAAGAAATGGAAATAGCTGGTTTAGAACTGCAAGCAGCTATTGATATGTTAGAACAGCAAAGTCGGCAACAGCGTTTGGAAAGGTTGAAATCAACGTTGAAAAATAGTATTTGAGGAATTTTTGGGGTTAAGTACGATCGCACTGTTACATTCAACAAACTCTAGGGAATACTAACTGTAGACTGAGTTAATCTACCTCCTATTATGAGTTATTGCCTTAACCCCAATTCTACAAAACCCCAAAACCCCGAAAACACAAACTTTTGTCAAACCTGGGAATGTGTAAAAACTTTAAGTCATGCTAACTGGGTTTTTGCTGTTGCTATCAGTCCCAATGGTGAAATTTTCGCTAGTGCTAGTAGAGATAAAAGTGTAAAAATTTGGCATCTTGATACAGGGAAATTATTACACACATTAGATGGTCATGCCGCATGGGTGAGGTGTCTTGCTTTTAGTCCAGATGGTCAAACTCTTGTGAGTGGAAGTGATGACAGCAGTATTAAAATTTGGCAAGTAAATACAGGCAAATTACTCAAAACTTTTACAATAAACTCAGCCCCAGTTTGGTCTGTTGGTTTTAGTCGAGATGGGCAGAATATTATTACTGGTAGCAAGGATGGTATTATCAAAGTTTTGCATTTAGAAATGGGGCAAATTTTACAAGTTATAAAAGGACATTCTGACTCTGTTTACTCTCTTGCTATTAGCCCTGATGGACAAAGTTTTGTTAGTGGAAGTTATGACAAAACAATAAAATTAGGTTCTCTAAAACGAGGGAAATTTTCGCAAACTTTTCCAGGTCATTCAACTTGGGTTACTTCTGTAACTATGAGTCCAGACGGACAAATTATTGCTAGTGGTTGTTACGATAAAACTATAAAATTATGGCAGGTAAGCACAGGTGAAGAACTAGCCACTTTAAACAAACATCATAGTAATGTTTGGTCAGTATCTTTTCATCCCAATGGTAAAATATTAGCTAGCGGAAGTGCCGATCGCACTATCAGAATATGGCAGATTGAAACAGGACAAATAATTTGTATTCTTAGGGATCATTCTGACTGGGTTAATTCTGTTGCTTTTTGTCCTCAAGGAAATAGAATTGTTAGTGGTAGTAATGATATGACAGTCAAAATTTGGCGATGTGATTGAAATAGTCAGTAAGTAGGTAGATGTCAATAAAGTGAAAACTCTCGTCGGGCAGGATGCCCACCCCACAGTAGGGGCAATTCATGAATTGCCCCTACTGTGGGGTGGGCTCTCCTAGCCCGCCCCATCCTCATATAACGATTACCACTTTATTTATTTGCACCTACTTAATATTCGTATTCTTATCACAAGAACAATAGCTACAGGTAAACGAAATTTGTGTATAAGTTAGGGGGTGAGTCAATACTGCTCGGTTAAGCATTTTTTGGCATGACTATTAAAATTTGGCAATTTGATTAAGGATATAAAGAAATTAGGATAATTTCCCGGAAGACATTTATAATTAACAGTGTGAACTCACTCATAGCCTATGAAAAGTAAATTAGTCAATCTAACTTACGAAATAGAAGTTCAGCCAGGAGACAAAATAACTCTCCCAGACTCTTTAACAGAAAGTCTTAGCCCAGGACGATGCTTAATTACAATTCAGCCTATTACAAAAGATGAAACACCAGTCATTGTCCGCAGTCATGATGCTTTTTTAAACGGATACGCACCAGAAGACGAAGGGCTTTATGACGACTATCCAACCGGGTGAATTTTGGGTCGCAAATGTTACCTTTACAAGTGGTATAGGGTTCAAAAAACGCCCAGTACTTGTACTTTGGTTAGATGGGGATGATGTCGTAACCGCAGTAGTTACTGAGGATACTACTATTAAAATTTGGCAGTTTGATTAAATACAATCTGCACAAACTAACCTATCTCGTCCTAATTTCTTGGCTTGATATAACGCTTTATCAGCTTCATTAATCAAGTGCTGAACCGATCGCTCATTAGCAGGAATTTGGCTAGCAATACCTAAACTAATGGTGACGTATGGAGGATCAATTTGCGTACATTTATGAGGAATCTGTAACTCCTTAACAGCATCTCGGATTTGCTCGGCAATCTTAACTGCACCTGCTCGATCGGTGTTTGGTAAAATCACCGCAAATTCCTCTCCACCATAACGAGCTAGAACATCTGTGATCCGCTTCACAACTGATTTAGCTGCACAGGCAATTTCAATCAGACATTTATCTCCAGATGGATGACCGTAGCAATCGTTATAAGCCTTAAAATAATCAACATCAAATAAAATCAGAGATAGATACTGTGCTGTGCGCGTCAGTCTTTGCCACTCATTTTCTATGGTCCGATCGAAGAATCGACGATTCGAGATTTGGGTTAAGGAATCGATATTGCTTAACTCTTCTAACTTTTCATTAGCTAGTTTGAGTTCCTGAAGCGCCTGATTAAGTTGTTTAGTTTTAGATTGAGATTGTGCCAGTAATTCTGCATGACTTAAGGCAACACTGAACTGGGTAGCTAACTGTTTGATGAATGTAATTTCAGAGGATTTCCAAATCCGAGGATGACGACACTGATGAACACATAGCAATCCCCAAAGTGTATCTCCTTTGATTAGAGGAACAACAATTTGAGCCTTAATCTGAAATTTTTCCAGTAATTCTAGATGGCAATCCTTTAGTCTAGCCTGATAGATATCTGGTATTACTTGTACCCGTCCCTGAAGATATTGGGTTGCGTATTCGTTTCCAAAGCAATGGTCATTCGCTTTAACTCCGATCGCACAATCGTATTCCGGCAATACATTCTCAGCTACAAATTCACCAGAGTTGTAGTTTGACTCAATATTAAATTGAAAAATCCCAACGCGATCGGTATGCAACGCTTTACGAACTTCACGAGTTGTTGTTTTAAATAATGTTTTGAGATCCAGCGACTCACGAATTTCGGCAATTATATTAGATAAAATCTCTTGTTGCTCATTAGCTAACCTTAATTCCTCCGCTTTTCGCTCAGTTTGCGCCATCAGTTCCGCTTGCTTCACCGCAAACCCAAGTTGATTTGCCACTTGCGATAAAAACTGAATTTCTTGATGTTGCCATTCATGAGTTTGGGAATGTTGATAAGCAGCTAGAACTCCCCACAACTTTTGCCCAATAAAAATCGGAACTGTGGCGTATGCACGGATGTGAAATTGCTCTAAAATTTCTAGATGGCATTGCGATAAACCTGCGGTATAAACATCAGAAACCGTTAAGAATTCATTGTTGCGATATCGTCCTCCCTGATGCTGTTGCAGATATGAATCATTCCAGACAGTATTTTCTTCAAATCTGCCGAAATCCCAACCAGGTTCAGCAAATTCAAAATCACTAACAAACTCACCTCCCCAGTCATCTGAAAATCGATAGACTGCTATCCGCTCCACTCGAAGCAGTTTACAAGTTTCTTTTGTCGTGGTGCGAAAAATTATATCCAGGTCAAGAGATGCCCGAATCTTACTAATCACTCGGTAAACTGCTTTTTGTTGTTCGTCGATCGCCTGAAGTTCGAGGTGTCTATTCTTTAATTGAGCTTCTAGTTGACTGATAGGTTGAATCCCAACCATTCGGCAGATCAAATCTACAAATTTTTTTCTCACTGGATGTAACCGAGCGTGAATCTACGAAAAATCTTTTCATAGATGTAATTTAATATACAATTTTAACTTATTATCGTCGGAAATGCCTTTAGATAACAAAAGTTAAAGCAAGCAGCCATTATAAAACATTTTTTAAAGGTTATGCACCAGAAAACGAAGGACTTGATCGCGATTATCGACTGAAAAAAAATCAGGGTGGGAATCACCCACCCATGAATAATTATTCAGCAGAACCAGCAGTACTTGCTACTTTAGCGGGTTCTTGAGCTTGCAAAGGTTCTGGGGTTGAAGTTTGTACTGACTCTTCAGCAACCTTAGTCCATTCTGTGTGGAAGAAGCCTGATTTATCGACTCTTTCGTAAGTGTGTGCGCCGAAATAGTCGCGTTGTGCTTGAGTGAGGTTTTGCGGTAGACGATCGCGCCGATAGCTGTCAAAATAATCCAAAGAAGCACTAAACGCCGGAACCGGAATTCCTAACAACGCCGCTTGAGACAACACCTCGCGCCACGCACCTTGACGATCCAAAATTGTCTGTTTAAACTCAGGAGCTAACAGCAAATTCGGTAACTCAGGATTATCATTGAACGCCGACTTAATCTTATTCAAAAATCCCGCCCGAATAATACAGCCACCTTTCCAAATTCGAGAAATTTCACTCAAATTCAAATCGTAGGAATAAGCTTTAGATGCCGAACTCAAAAGTGCCATACCTTGAGCATAAGAGCAGATTTTTGAGCAGTAAAGCGCATCCCTAATTTGCGTCACAAAAGTACTAACATCACCCGTAAATTTAGCAGTTGGGCCTGTCAAAACTTGTGAAGCAGCTACCCTTTCCGTCTTGTAAGAAGACATAATCCGGGCATTTACAGCCGCCGTAATTGTGGGAATAGAAACACCCAATTCTAAAGCACTTTGGACAGTCCAACGACCCGTACCTTTTTGTCCCGCCGCATCCAAAATCATTTCCACCAAAGCTTGGTTTGTGTCTGGGTCAATGTATTTGAAAATATCAGCGGTAATCTCAATCAAATAAGAATTGAGTTCGTCAGTAGTATTCCATTCTGCAAATACTTCATGCAGCTGTTTATCATTCAAACCCGCCGCATTTTTGAGTAGGTCATAAGCTTCCGCAATTAGCTGCATATCACCATACTCAATGCCATTGTGAACCATTTTTACATAGTGACCAGCACCACCGGGGCCAATGTAAGTTACGCAAGCACCATCATCCACTTGTGCCGCAATTTTGGTAAAAATTGGCTCAAGATATTCGTAGGAACTCGTAGTTCCACCCGGCATTAAACTTGGGCCATTTAACGCCCCTTCTTCACCACCGCTAACACCCATCCCGATGAAACGGAAACCTTCAGGTTCTAACTCACGGGTGCGACGTGCGGTATCATCATATAAAGAGTTACCACCGTCGATGATGATATCGCCTTCTTCCAAAAAAGGTTTCAACTCTTGAATTACTGCATCCACAGGCGCACCAGCTTTCACCATAATCAAGATTCTGCGGGGACGTTCTAAGGACGCAACAAAGTCTTTAATAGTGTAAGTTGCTACGGCGTTTTTGCCTTGGGCGCGTGTCTGCATGAAAGCATCTGTTTTTTCTGCGGTGCGGTTATACACTGAAATGGGAAAACCATTACGTTCGACGTTTAATGCTAGGTTTTCACCCATCACTGCTAAACCAATTACACCGAAACTCTGTAGTGCCATAGGACTTTTTACTTAATTCTGCTGTTGTTACGAAAGTTGTCTCCTTCAGGTTAGCGGTAACTTTCTGTGTTGTCCTGGAAGAAGAAATTAAGACTGCGATCGAAAAGGTAAAATTAGCGGGTATAAGCCGTTTAACTAGATGGGAGTTTTATGCTCGCATACATCTTGGCATTAGTCGTCGGTACAGGTAGTCTTGGTATCTACCTTGCCGCATTTTTCCTACCAGAAATCCACCGTAAGAGCGATTTTTATTGGAGTGGAGTCGGATTGTTTTATGCTTTAGTTTTGTGGATTTGTGCTGGCAGAATTACAGGTGGAGTTCTGCTAGGACAAGTTGCTAGCGTTGCCTTATTAGGTTGGTTTGGTTGGCAAACCCTGACATTACGCAGAGAATTAACCCCTAAAGCACAACAAACCGAGTTACCCAGTACCGAAGAAGCAACCGAAAAAGTGTTATCTGAGGCAAAACACCTCACCGAAAACCTCAAATCTCAAGCTTCTAAGGTATCCTTACCACAAGGAGTTTCCCAACTACCCCAAAAACTCATCGGTTTATTTGCGGGCGGAAAACCGAAAACCGCAAAACCACCCAAAGTTAAACCAACTGTTACCCCTCCCGCTGCAAGTTCCGCAGCCGGAGTAACAACTCCTCCTAAAGCTGAGGTGACAATCACCGAAATTACCCCAGCAAACCCACAACCGGAACTTGATGTCACACTAAATGTAGAGACAACTTCAAGCGAAACACCGGAACTAGTCCGCCCCAACCCTCCAGACCCTAAACTGGTGGAAGAAGCTGTGGAAGATGCAGAGGCGAAAAATCTGCCTAGTTCACCTCCAAGTCCCTTTGACAAGATTGAAAAGTCGGGGAGTTAAAGGACAAGGGGACAAGGGGACAAGGGGACAAGGGGACAAGGAGAATTTTTCCCTTTTACCTTCTGCCTTGAAAAATCCTTCTGCCTTCTGCCTTCTGCCTTTCTTTTTCCCAATTTTGATACATTGGGAAAATGTAGTTCCAAAAATTGACTCATTTCATTTCATAATTGTTTTTCCGGCATTCCGACCGTGACAGAAACTAAAAGCTACAAAGACACCGTTAATTTGCCCAAAACTGACTTCGATATGCGTGCGAACGCTATCAAGCGGGAACCAGAAATCCAGAAGTTTTGGGCCGAAAATCAGATTTACGAAAGATTGTCCCAAAACAATCCGGGCGATATATTTGTATTGCACGATGGGCCACCTTATGCCAATGGTTCGCTGCACATTGGTCATGCCCTGAATAAGATTCTCAAGGATATTATTAATCGTTACCAGTTACTTAAAGGGCGCAAGGTGCGCTATGTTCCTGGTTGGGATTGTCATGGTTTGCCCATTGAATTAAAAGTTTTGCAGCAAATGAAACCAGAGGAACGGAAAAACCTCACGCCTCTGGAACTTCGCCAAAAGGCAAAAGAGTTCGCCCTGAAAACTGTTGACGAACAACGGCGCAGCTTTATGCGTTACGGTGTTTGGGGAGATTGGGAAAATCCTTATCTAACTCTAAAACCAGAATACGAAGCGGCGCAAATCGGCGTTTTCGGGCAAATGGTTTTGAAAGGTTACATTTATCGGGGTTTAAAACCTGTTCACTGGAGTCCGAGTTCTAAAACTGCTTTGGCAGAGGCGGAATTGGAATATCCTGAAGATGAAAAGGGCAATCCGACTCACGTTTCCCGCAGTCTTTACGCTGCTTTCCCTGTGGTCAGCGTAGCAGATGAGTTGCAGGAAGCACTAGCACCTTATTTGCCCCAGTTGGGAGTTGCGGTTTGGACGACTACGCCTTGGACTATTCCGGCGAATATGGCAGTGGCAGTGAATCCTGATTTGCTTTACGCTGTGGTAGAACTTGACAAAAAAGGCGCAAAACTCTGCAAGTTTAAGTATTTAATCGTTGCTAATGATTTGGTGGAACGGTTAGCTACTACTTTTGGGGTGAAGTTGACGGTTCGCGCTGTTGGCGTGGGTCGGTCTTTTGAAAATTGTACTTATAAGCATCCACTTTTCGATCGCATCAGTCCCATCGTCATCGGTGGCGATTACATTACCACTGATTCGGGTACTGGTTTAGTTCATACCGCACCCGGACATGGGGATGAGGATTTTCAAGTCGGCAAACGTTACAATTTACCTGCGTTTTCTCCCGTCGATGCTGATGGAAATTTCACCGAAGAAGCAGGACAATTTGCAGGTTTAAATGTTCTCGATAAGGGTAACGCCGCTGTTGTGGAAGCGTTGGCGAAGGAAAATGTGTTGCTGAAGGAAGAACCTTATCGACACAAATATCCTTATGATTGGCGGACGAAAAAACCAACGATTTATCGGGCGACTGAACAATGGTTTGCTTCGGTTGCTGGTTTCCGCGAAGCTGCGTTAAAGGCAATTTCGGAAGTGAAATGGATTCCCGCCCAAGGGGAAAATCGGATTACGCCAATGGTAGCGGAACGTTCTGATTGGTGTATCTCTCGTCAGCGCAGTTGGGGCGTACCAATTCCGGTTTTTTATGATGAAAAAACCGGGGAACCGCTGTTAACTGAAGAGACGATTTCTCACGTTCAAAGTATTGTCGCCGAAAAAGGTTCTGATGCTTGGTGGGAACTTTCTGTTGAGGAACTTTTGCCGGAAAAATTCCGCAAGAATGGCAAGAAGTACCGCAAGGGAACTGACACAATGGATGTGTGGTTTGATTCTGGTTCTTCTTGGGCAGCTGTGGCAAATCAACGCCCGGAATTACATTATCCAGCAGAGATTTATTTGGAAGGGTCCGATCAACATCGAGGTTGGTTTCAATCTAGTTTATTAACTAGTGTGGCGAGTAATGGTTGTGCTCCCTATAAAACTGTTTTAACTCATGGTTTTGTGTTGGATGAACAGAACCGGAAAATGAGTAAGTCTTTGGGGAATGTTGTCGATCCAACTATTGTCATTGAAGGTGGGAAAAATCAAAAAGACGAACCGCCTTATGGTGCTGATGTTTTGCGCTTGTGGGTGTCGTCGGTAGATTATTCTACTGATGTGCCTTTGGGGAAAAATCTGTTGAAACAAATGGGCGATATCCGCAATAAAATCCGCAATACGGCGCGGTTTTTGTTGGGGAATTTGCATGATTTTGACCCGGAAAAAGATGCGGTTCCTTTTGAAGAATTGCCGGAATTAGACCGTTATATGTTGCATCGAATGACGGAGGTTTTCGGTGAGGTGGAAGCTGCTTTTGAGAGTTTCCAATTTTTCCGATTTTTCCAAACGGTGCAAAATTTCTGTGTGGTTGATTTGTCTAATTTCTATTTGGATGTGGCGAAGGATCGGTTGTATATTAGTGCGCCTGATGCTTATCGTCGTCGCAGCTGTCAAACGGTTTTAGCGATCGCACTAGAAAATTTAGCTAAAGCGATCGCACCCGTATTATGCCACACAGCCGAAGATATTTGGCAATTTATCCCTTACTCAACTTCTGACAAATCTGTGTTTGAAGCAGGTTGGGTAAAAATAGATGAACGCTGGAAAAATCCCCAATTAGCAGCAAAATGGCAACAATTAAGACAACTGCGCCAAGAAGTAAATAAAGTCATGGAACAGGCGCGAAGTGAAAAGACGATCGGTTCTTCTTTAGAAGCGAAAGTTTTGCTTTATGTTGCTGATGAAAAACTGCGCGAACAATTGGCGGAATTAAACCCGGAAATTGTCGAATATATACCTGAATCACCAGCAGAAACCAATCTAATTGATGTTGAACCATACAGGCCACCGGGGGCAATTGTTAGTACTAAAAAGTCCCCTGTTTTGCAAGAATTAAATGTTAATTTCGGAGATTTTTTCCGCAATTACAATCAACCTTTAATCACGGTTGGTTTAATTGTGGTGGCAATTCTCACTGTCTATGTAATTGGGGGAACTTTAGGCGTAATTAACCGAGTTCCGCTACTAGAACCATTTTTCAAAATAGTGGGAATTTTCTACTCACTGTGGTATGCCAGAAGGTATTTACTATTAGCAGAAGACCGCGAAAAATTGTTTGCAGAAATTAGCACTTACCAAGAAGAAATTCTGGGTAAAACAGCGGAAATTAGCGAACAAAAACTTTTACCCGAAGCTAATGAACCAGAAGCAATTACTTTAGAAGTTGAGACTCTTCCCCAAGATCCAGGAATTCTTAAAGGAGTAGATGAACTGCGTTATCTGTTCATTTCTTCCCAAGTGGAATTGCTAGATTCACCGGAAGCTTTAGCAGATTTGCAATATAAATTGCAGACAGAAAAGCTGGGAATTGGGATAGTTAAGGCGGATGGAGAAAAGTGCGATCGTTGTTGGAACTACTCCATCAATGTAGGCAAATCTCTTTCAGATCCCCTACTTTGTGAACGTTGCGTCCCTGCATTACAAGGGAAGTTTTAGTAAAAGGGGACTGGGGATTGGGGACTGGGGACTGGGAAATAATTTGAGGATGAAAATTCATTTTTCCTGTTTTCAGTTTCCCAATGTTTAAATCACCTCTTCTCCTATACGTAGGATAGAATGGTGCGTTACGTTAGCACGCTTCGCACCCTACGTATAGAGGTGAAAAATTGGATTTAATATCCCCACTCCCTTACTCATCAAAATCAATTTTCGCCGGATTCTGTTTCGTATTAGTAACAACCGTAATTTTTTGGAGAAATTCTTGAGTTAATTGAGTAAAAGCTTTCCCTCCTGGTGATTGGGGATTACACAAAACCACAGGCATAAAAGTATCAACTGCTTTAGAAACATTCACATCAACAGGAATGCGAGTTTTAAACAATTTAGTAGCACTGTAATCTTCATTAACTCTTCGCATTACTTGATTGTAGTATCTGCCTGTTAATAAATTAGCGGACATAGTAAAGACAATTCCCAACATTTGAATTCTCACATCAGGTTCATTTCTGTGAACTTCTTTTTGTTGAGCAATGCGTCTTTCTAGTAGCTGAATACCAATTACAGATAAAGGTTCGGGTTTAGCTGGTAAAATGTAGAAATCGCTGGCAAGTAAACCGCTACGAGTCAAAAGATTGTAACCTGGGGCGCAGTCAAGAATGATGAAATCATAATCTTTAACTACAGGGGTGAGAATATTTCTTACCAAGTCTCTTTCAAAGTCAATCCAAATTTGCTCAAAGTTACTGCTACCTGCACGAACTGCTTTTTCATAAAGCATTTCCGATACTAAAAATTCATCATATAAATCCAAGTCACCCGGTAGTAAATCCAATCCTTTGATTGAGCAAATGTATGGATTAATTACATCTGCGATCGGTATTGTTAGCTTAATATCCGGTTTAATTGCTCTATTTACTAAATGTCTTAATGTTCGTTTATCACGTCGCCGCTTAGAAAAGTCTTGAGGAGACATTAAACTCAAAGTGGCACTAATTTGGTTATCCAAATCTACCACCAAAACTTTTTTACCGAAATCTTTTACTAAAGAAGCAGCTAAATTTACAGTGAGGGTTGTTTTACCCACGCCGCCTTTCATATTAGCAGTTGCAATTATTAAACCCATTCCTTAAGTCCTCTCCAAAATTTCGCCCTGTTTTCAACCTGTGTTTAGATACCTAGATAACACATCGATCAAGACGCATGAATAAATTTAATATGTTTGTCGCGCAAAAGGGCGTTAACTGGTGAAACTTTCCCCTTAGAGATAGATGAGTCAACGGATGATGATTTTCCCATAAACCTTAACTTTTAGGCAACTGGATTATTTTAGCCAATAAGCTCTACAATCTTGGCAAATTTTTCGCCACTTGGTAAAGCAGCTTTTCTTTCCCCAACAGATAAGCAGTTGTTATTCATCTAAGCTGCTAGTTAAGGCAAGCAGGGGGGCAGGGTAGACAGATCAAGACAGATCCCCGACAACTTCTGCTTTCATCGGGGATCTCGCTGGGAATTTGTAGTGATGGGTGCGATCGCAAAATCAGTAATTTCCCCGAATCAACTGACCACACTCTGATCGACAATAGAATCAAAGTCAGCTTATCTCTGATAAATGCTGCACTAGAGAGGAAAAAATTTTGACTTTTAATCCTCAACTTTGCCGCAACGAAAGCGAAGTTGAAAGTAAGCTTATCGTCAATTATTTGTTACCTAAGTTAGGCTACACTCCCGACACTTGGCATCAAGAAGTCGCTTTCGGCAGAATTCGTCTAGATTTTTTAGCTTTTGCCATCCAAAAAATCCCCTTTGTCTTGGATGCCGACTCGCCATTAGGCGTAGTGATGGAAGCCAAACATCCACAGCAAAAATTAGATAAGCATATTCCCAGACTCAAGCGATACTTAATCAGTTTGAATCTCAGATATGCGCTACTGACAAATGCCAAAGAAATTAGAATTTATGAAAGATTCAACGATGATATCCAGTTGATTTATCAATGTTCCGGCGAAGCACTTGATAGTCACATAGATGAGATTAAATCTCTAATTGGCAGAGGTAGCCTGAAAGAAAAACCTACGGAAGTTCCTTCTGTGATAATCAAATCTCAAGATGAACAAATAAAACCTACTGTTCAAATCTCTAAACCTAATCTTGAAACTAGGAGGAAAGATACAATGAAAGCGATCGCAGTTTATCACAATAAAGGCGGAGTCGGTAAAACCACAACTGTAGTCAATCTGGCAGCAGCATTGAGCAAGAAAGGTAAGCGAGTCCTTGTTATAGATATGGATAGCCAAGCCAATACAACATTTGCTACAGGATTAATTAAATTTGATGATGAAGAAATGGATGATATTAAAGATTGCAATATTCTTCATGTATTGCGCTCTGAGGAATTATATCCAATCCAACAAGTTGCTAAAAAGTCCCAATTTACTAATCCTGAAATTAGCGTTGTTCCTTCTCATATAAGTTTGATGAATGAAGAACATCTGTTAACCCAAATAGATTACTGTAAATGGATGCTTGGTCAAAAGTTAGAGGCAGTAAAAGAACTATATGATATTGTTATTATTGATACACCTCCTTCTTTGAACTTGTATGCAAGAATAGCTTTGATTACAGCTGATTATCTAATCATTCCTTCCGATTTAAAACCTTTTGCGAATCAAGGCTTAGTTAATGTTAAAGATTTGGTCAAAAAAGTTGATGTATTTAGAAAACAAATAGGAAAACCAACACTAGAAATAATTGGAGTTGTAGCTTGCAAAATATCTACTAACAGTAAGTTCATTCAGCACACTTTAAAAAATCGCCTAGAAAAGATAGATAAAAAATATGGTATTCCTGTTTTGGACACCGTAATTTATGAGAGAGATGATCTAGCGAAATGTGCTGAAAGAGTTATGATTGTAGGAGATTTAGAAATTCCTGATCCCATATCGGTACTTGATTTTAAACCTGATTCAGTTGCATCTCAAGAATTTGAATTACTAGCTATGGAAGTCTTGGAAAAAATAGGAATGAATTAATGAAACTATCCACTTCGCTTGTAGCTGTCAGGAAAATTACCTCTAACGTTCCTCGTTCAACTTTTC
Source organism: Floridaenema aerugineum BLCC-F46 (assembly GCF_041929345.1). NCBI lineage: Bacteria > Bacillati > Cyanobacteriota > Cyanophyceae > Aerosakkonematales > Aerosakkonemataceae > Floridanema > Floridanema aerugineum. Next base: position 5,708 of record NZ_JBHFNQ010000198.1, on the reverse strand, counting down.
CAGATGACGAGATAGAAAAGGTTGCTAAGTTAATTGTAGAAACAGAAGGAATAATTAACCCTATCATCGTTCGCCGAACAAGTTTAGAATCTTATGAGGTAATTGACGGACACTTTGAATATTACGCTGCTGCTAGGGCAAGAGAAATTGATTTAGCTAGAGGAGAAATGGTCAGTGCCTACATTATTGAAGACGAAAAAGAGGAGTTTATAATAGAGCAAATCAAATTACTGAGAAAACCTAAATCTATTGCTCCTGTCAATGGAGGATCTGTTGCAACAGAAAGAATTGAAAATCGCTTAACCAACCTGGAATCTAGGCTAGAAAAGAGGATTAATGACATCCTGCAAAAAACTTTAGACAATCAACAGCTAAAATTCCAATTGAAGGAATTAACAGAGCGAATAGAAAAAAATCCTGAACCATTAGAGCTGTTTAACAATGTTAAGAATAAAAAAGCTCTCTTAGTTTCTAGATTAAGTAGCGCTTTTGGTGGCTCAAAAGCCGAACAAGTTGTAGAAGGTATTGCAAAGGAAAGAGAAAAAGGAGCTTTTAAATCATTGAATGATTTAGTAGAACGAGTACACATTAGAAGAGGGAAAAAAGATGTGAAAGCCATAAGCATCAAAAAAATGCTGGAAATAATTGATACTTGGTCACGCACTTAATTAAGCAAATAAAAGCTTGCCTCAATTTCTTTCCTCCACATTCCCCTACCCACCCACTCACGGAGGAAAGAAATTCATCTTTTCGCTAATATCTCAAATTCCTGGTAAATAGCCTCTGCTTTCAACAACAGAGGTATCAAATGATCTTCTTCTATCTCTTTGATGAACAAATCTTTTAAATACTCACGCTTTTCCGATGGCCCAGAATGGAACCCTACCAATTCATGAACTCTTTTAACATTTGCATCTGTATGTTTGAACTTAGCGAAATTTGTATAAAAACGTTGATTAATTTGCTCTATAATTCCACCGAAATCATTAGTAACTTCATCAAATAATCCAATTACATAATTTTCGTTATAAGGCAATATTTTTAAATAAAAATTTACCCAAGCTTTTAAATAACTTTTAACAGAAGCTCCCCAACAAGGATAATCCATATTAAATCGATAACTTATTTCTAATTCTAAACTCTTTAAGGAAATTATTGCCTCTGCTGGTTGACGAATTAGTACTAGTGTGGGAATCGACAAATCAGCGGCGCGGATTACTTGTGCGGCTGCGTGTAGGTGAGATGCTATTATTAAAGGCTCTGGCTGTACAGATTGAATTGCCGCTACACAAAAACTATTGGCGGAACGCGGAAATCCTTCTATAACTAATTGTGTATTTTCTTGTACTTCTTGTATCGTTCCTTTGCCTAATAGCGATCGCAATGGAAAAAACAATTGAGGATACAAACTGCAAAAAGAACGCAACTCAAATTTTAATTTTAATAATGTTTGTTTACTGGATGCACCGTAATACATAAGTAAAACAGCTAAAATTCTCACTATATTAGCACTTAAAATTTCCCTGCTTTATCCCAACCAACATTAATTTTTTAGAAATTAATTAGTTTCTGTATGCGGATAGTAAATTATCTAGACTACCTAGATTAACATAGTGGTAACTCAAGTCGCCAGTGGCAAACTTAGCACTAAATCACCTCTTTTACCTAAGTACGATGAACATCCTTATGCTTTCCTCCACCTTCCCTTACCCACCAACTCGCGGGGGAACGGAAATTAGAACTTTTAACTTACTCAAATACCTGCAACAACGTCATCAAATCACCCTCGTTACTCAGCGCCACTCAGGAGTCACTGACACCGAAGTTGCAGAACTGCGCCAATGGGTGAAAGAATTAGTTATTTTTACCCTACCACCAGAACCAATTCAATTAAGTGGAATTAAAGGATTATTTGGTAAAGTTTCTCGCTTTTCGGAATCTTTAATTAAAGCAACGCCACCAAATGTTTTATATCGTTATTCTCCCGAAATTCAATCTTGGGTAGATGAGTTTGTGCGATCGGGAAAATGTGATGTCATCACCTGCGAACATAGCGTTAATGAAATTTATGTGCGTCCAGAGTTTAAAAATAATGTTAAAACAATTGTCGATATTCACAGTTCGGTTTATGGTTGGATACGCGATCATTTAGATATGGGTGCTTCACCGAATGCGCTGCGCGATCGCCTTTACCTCAACCTACTTTTAGAACGCTATGAAAAACGCTATTCCGCCAAATTTAACTACTTAGTTGTCACCACCGAAGACGACAAACAACAATTTCTCAAATATCGTGCCGATGCTAAAATCCCTGTAATTCCTAACGGTGTAGACTTGGAATTATTCCCTTATCGTGCCAGCGATCCAGGAGGACATAAACTAGCATTTGTCGGCGCAATGGATGCTTCCCACAACATCGACGCAGTGAGATTTTTTGCTTTAGAAGTGTTACCAGAACTGCAAAAAACCTACCCCGATACTAGTTTTAGTATTGTCGGCGCACGTCCCACACCGGAAGTTTTAGCACTCGCAGAAACCAAAGGAGTTATTGTTACGGGAAAAGTACCATCAATGGTAGAATATCTTCACGAAAGTACAGTTTGTGTAGTACCTTTGCGTGCGGGATATGGGATTAAAAATAAAACCTTAGAAGCAATGGCAGCGGGAACTCCGGTAGTAGGTAGCGATCGCGGATTAGAAGGATTAGCCGTTGACACTCCCAATGTACCATTAAGAGCATTAAGAGCTAATAGCCTCCCAGAATATATTAACGCCATCAGTCGCTTATTTGAAAATCCAGAATTGCGGCAAGAGTTATCGAAAAATGGGCGATATTTGGTAGAAACAGAATACACCTGGGAACGTGCAGGACAACTTTACGAACAAGTAATCACCGATTAAGCCAATTGCGAATTTTGACTTTTAAATAAGTGTAAAACGGCAATTGGTAACTTTCTGCTAACAGCCAAAGTACCAAAATTAAATGAGATAAAAAAGTCAAAACCAGCCAAATTAAAGGAAAAGAAGAGTGTTGACTTCCTTCTTCCGGTGGGAAAATATAAGTAGAAACTCCCACAATTAAAGTTGGGAAAATTACCAAAGCCATTCCCAACAGCCAAACTACAAAAGATAATTCCGAATCTTTTTGATGTGCTAACTTCCAATTTCGACCAGTCCACCGCCAAGCCATCGGCGGCGTACTATCAGCCATAATCAGTATTTGTTCTTCTATATTCGCCGTAAAAATATGGCGACAAAAGTCACAAGCAAAAGCTTCCGTGAGAGTCAATACCGAAATATGACCATAGCGACAGACTGGACAACTATAAGCATCATGATAGTTAAGTTTTCTGCTCTCAAGAGCTAGTTTGCTCGAATGCTTTGGTATATTCATCATCCCAACTGAGGATTTTAAACCTTTTACAAGTCTTATTCGCGTAGTTTAGCGATTAATTAGGCAATGTTGCTACTCGTAAATACTATTTTACAAACATCGTAAAAAACTCAGCCGACATAACAGCTGAGTTTCCATTAGGTCTGTTGTCACGACTAAAGTCGTACAGGTCTGTTGTCACGACTAAAGTCGTTTCCTTGCTAAATAGAACGACTGAAGTCGTCACAACAGACCTGTTTATTATTTCTCTTTAGCATGATGATTCCCAAAAGACTCGTAGCATTTTTCCGGGTCATACAAGTGACATTCATCGGTAATCTGTTTCATCAATGACCAAGAAAAAGTGTATTCCCGGACATACTCTCCCCAGTTTTCCTTGATGCTGCGATGTGCTAAGCGCAAGTTATAGGAAGGAATAGCAGTAGAAACGTGGTGGGGAATGTGGACGTTAATATCATGACAGAGAAATTCTACCCAACTTGGATAGTCGCAATGAACGCTTCCCGCTAACTGCGCCATTGCTTCATTCCATTCTGCTTCCGGTTTAAAAGGAATATCAGCGTAAGTGTGGTGTACCAAAGTAAAGGTGCTCATCCAGAAATGGTAAACCATCCAAGGCATTAACCAAAACTTGACAAAACCCCAAATCCCAGTTGTCGCGATTAAAGTGGGAAATACGATCGCCGCAAACCCCAAAACCAACAATACCGAAAATCTTACCTGTTCCCGCTTTTTACCTTCAAATCGGTTCCAATTAAAGTGTAAAAGCGCCCAATGCCCGATCGATCCTACCCACCAAAAACGACCTCGTACTAATTGATAAACCCATTGTCCCAACAAGTTTAAACTATCATAAAACTCTGGTTTCAAAGGTTGCCAAGCATTATCCTCATCCATCTTATTTGTATGGGCGTGGTGGTGGTTGTGGAGAAGCCGCCAACTATGGAAAGGATAAATCAAAGGCAACATCATCGCATGACCCAGCAAATCATTCACCCAACGACGGTTAGCAAATGAACGATGACCACAGTCATGACCAATAACAAAAAAACCAGTCAGTGCCGTTCCTGTAAAAATCCAGGCGAATGGTAACAAAAACCAAGGAGAAAAAGCAATGCTGGCATAGCCTAAACAAACCAGCAATACATTAATTACCACCGAAGTCCAAGCTTTCCGGCGATTTTTCAGAAACACCTCTTTTGGTAAAGTCCGCAAAATATCTCTGAGGCGGAAATTTGAGGAAACTTCTAGGGTCGTTCCTGAATCTTGGGGTTTTACAAATGATAGAGTCATGAATTAACTTAACTTAAACTTCCTGCGTAACCGTACAGTGTGTAGCAAAATAGGCAATGCAAAGCTGCCTACTAGAACTAAATCATTAACAGGCAATATGGGCGGATATTTTCCTTTTTTTGCTAAATCTGAGTAGTAGTCTGGCTGGAGAACAATACTGGGTTTTCTGTAGAAAAACAGATGTGTTCGTAGCGAAACTTTTCTTTTTATACCATAAGGTGAGGCTGCTGACTACCCATAAAGAATTTAGCCTAAGCCAAAATCAAAGCTAGGGTACTCATTTATCAACGGCAGAGGATGGATAGTGCTAATTTCTTCTATCCTCGATCGTCCTGACTGCTGATTTCTGAATCTTCTTCTATTAAACGCTGTTGCTTGAGATTTTGTAGCTGTTGCAACAAAGTTTCGACTTCGGCTTGCAGATTTAAAAGCTTAAGTTGCTGATCTGCCTGATATACGGACTTCATCTTTTCCATCAAGCGGACTTGATTAGTGAGTGTTACAGACATATTGCTCGCTTCTTGAACGGCGATCGCAGGACGTTGAATAGTTGATGCAGATAAACCAGTTGACATTTTCTTTGCTTAGTTATATTTGCTTACTCACACCATTCGGTAATTTTAACCTGTAAAGTTATGCAAAGTTAAGTTTTTCCAGAATTAATTTTTTTTAAAGTCGGGGACTGGGGACTGGGGACTGGGGACTGGGACGGGGTTAGGGGTTAGGGGGTAGGGGTTAGGGAGAGTTGAAAAGTAGTTAGTTAAATTATTTTCCCCCAACTCCCCAACTACCCCAACCCCCCCACCCCCCCCCCCCCCCAACCAAAAACCCCCCCAAAAAAAAAAAAAAAAAAAAAAATAAAATATTTCCTTTTTTTTTTCTTGTTTTTTTTTTTTGGGGGGGGGGGTGGGGGGGGGGGGGGGGGGGGGGGGGGGTTTGGGGAGTTGGGGAGTTGGGGGAAAATAATTTAACTAACTACTTTTCAACTCTCCCTAACCCCTACCCCCTAACCCCTAACCCC
>NZ_JBHFNQ010000197.1:0-15472 GCF_041929345.1 Floridaenema aerugineum BLCC-F46 | reverse complement strand
TTATGCCCATTCTAATGAGTCTTTGTCGGCTGACGAGAGTTTGTGTAGTTGCGGTTTTAAGTAGGCGCAAATAAATAAAGTGATAATAGTTATCTAAGGATAGGGGCCCACCCCACAAGAGTTTCAGCTTTGTTGTGGGGCGGGCAGGATGCCCACCCCACAAGAGTTTCAGCTTTGTTGTGGGGCAGGCAGGATGCCCACCCCACAAGAGTTTCAGCTTTCTTGTGGGGCGGGCATCCTGCCTGCCAAGGTTTTCACTTTATTTACATCTACCTACTTAGCCCAGCAATTATAATATCTCTGCCAATAAACTCCACAAAGATAAATCAGTAAAATCCGGGATAACTTTAAACGCTCCCAGATCATAAAGCTTTTGTGGATCGTGAGTAGAAGCAATACCAATTGTCCGAATTCCTGCACCCACAGCAGAACGAATTCCCGAAGGTGAATCTTCAAAAGCTAAAGCTGTTTCTGGCGTAATATTTAATCGTTCAAGAGCCAATTTATATATAGCAGGATCGGGTTTTCCCTCTCTTACATCTGACTCAGCTACAAATACAGCATCAAAGATTTCAGCTAATTCTAAAATTTCTAACATGAAATCTACATTTTTCCGGGGTGCATTGGTAACTAATCCAGTTTTTAACCCCTGTTCCTTTGTCCAATCAAGAATTTTTTCCAGTCCGGCTAAAGGTTTCAAGGAAGGTGCTAACTCCCGGAAACGTGCTTCTTTATCTTCGGCAAACTTTTCCCCCTGTTCTAAACTTAAATGAGGCAATATATCTTGAATAATAATTGGATTTAACCGCCCACTAATCCGAGTTTGGTAGAAAACATTATCAATTTCTAATCCATGACTTAATAACATTTCTTGCCAAGCTTGGAAATGCAAAGGGTCAGTATTGACCAAAGTTCCGTCTAAATCAAATAAAATTCCAGCTAACATAATCCTTCGATTTCAGATTCGTAACTTATCATATCACGGTTCGTTGTAAACACTGCGCTAACGCGCCGTTATCGCTAACAGTGTTCCCCTATTTTAAATTAAACGACTGAAGTCGATACAACAAACTTACAAATATCATCTTTTAGGGGGAAACGATCGCCAACCATACCAAGATACCCTGAATTAGTAACTTTGTAATCTAACCAACATTAAATCCATGAATAATCCACTAATCCGAATTGTGTTGTTTGCTTTGTTACTCTTATTTCTGATTTATCCCTTTGGTGCTTTAAGCGGTATCATGCTTTTCCTGATCGGAGCAGCTTTTCTGTGGACAGTTTGGGGTATAGTAGAAGCGATCGCAGGTAATAAAACTTCGGACGATCGATCCTAAACAAGGAGTTAATTATGGGCTTGGGTTTACTCGCTGACGGTCGATGGATTTCAGAACGAGAACAAGAAGACTCACAAGGCAAATTTATTCGTCCAGCAACCACTTTCCGCAACCAAATTACAAGTGATGGTTCAAGCGGTTTTAAAGCAGAAACAGGACGTTATCATTTGTATATTTCCTGGGCTTGTCCTTGGGCGCATCGTACCGCAATCATGCGAAAATTGAAAGGTTTAGAAGATGTAATTAGTCTTTCAGTTGTACACCCAGTAATCGATCAAAATGGTTGGGAATTTTCTGAAGAACCTGGATGTATTCCCGATACTGTTAATGGTAAAGATTATCTTTGGCAAATCTATCTGAAGGCAGATGAAAAATACGAGGGACGAGTTACAGTTCCCGTACTTTGGGATAAGCAAACGGGGGCGATCGTAAATAATGAATCCCGTGAAATAATTAAGATATTTGATACACAATTTCAGGATTTCGCTAAATCAGATTGGTACTTTTATCCTGAGAATTTGCGGGAAGCGATCGACCAAACCATTGACAAGATTTACCAACCAATCAACAATGGCGTTTATCGCGCTGGATTTGCCACTAGTCAAAGCGCTTACGAAGAGGGAGTAACCGATTTATTTAACGCCCTCGATTATTGGAATGAAGTCTTAGGAAAGCAAAGGTATTTGTGCGGAGAACAAATCACGGAAGCTGACTGGTGTATGTTCACTACCTTACTGCGTTTTGACCCGGTTTACTACGGTCATTTTAAATGCAACTTACGCCATATTTGGGATTATTCAAATCTCTGGAATTACCTAAAAGAACTTTACCAAATTCCCGGAGTCAAAGAAACCTGCAATTTTGACCACATCAAACGGCATTATTACATCAGTCACAACAAAATTAACCCAACTCGCATCGTTCCCAAAGGGCCAATTATTGACCTTGACTCACCGCACGATCGCAGTTAACTCACATCTTGCACCAGTCCCAACACCCGCCTGCGAATCAATTCGCAGGCTGATAGCGAAAGTCCTCTAAAGAGGACTAAATATTTGCAATTCTTATGCTTTCTTTCAGTCCACTTCAGTGGACTTGAACTATTAGCCTGCGAATTGATTCACAGGCGGGCTAAAACTCCCAGTCCCCAATCCCGCACATTACGAGGTATACTCGTAAAATAGAGAGCCTTTTTATTTGCTGGTAATTTCCTGGGGCTGGAATTATGACATCCTATGTAACCTCCTCTGCTAGATCCGAAATGAGTGAATTGCGGCGTTTGAAGAGTCTGTTGCCGCCAGAAATGCAGAGTTGGGTCACGGTTGAGGGAACGACTGAAATCAATCCACCCCTGATCCGCTGTGAAGAAATCGGTAAAGATCAGGTAGAGATTCAAATTGATTTGGTGCGCTGGGATCAGCTGGCGTTAGATCAACGTAATTTGGTATTTTGGCACGAAGTTGCTCGGATTCAAAATGATACGATTCCGAAAGATGGTTGGGAAATGGCGGCGTTAGCGATCGGTTTAGGTGGCGCTGTCGGTGAACTTTGGGTACAAGATGGTTTGTTGTTATTGTTAGCGTTGGCGCTGTGCGGTGTTTCCGGTTGGAGATTATATCAGAAAAACAACGGGGAACGCACAATTAAAGAAGCGATCGATGCTGATGAAAAAGCGATCGCCCTCGCCACCCGCTTTGGCTACACACTCCCCAACGCCTACAAAAGTTTAGGTAGTGCTTTAAAAACTCTCCTCGATCAAAGCAACAACAAGCGCCAACGCAGTCGCTACGAAGCCAGACTGCAAGCTTTAAAACGTAGCGCCAACAAAGCAAAAGCAAAAGCTAAAGCTGAACGTGGCGAAGAGTTTTAATTAGGGGACTAGGGACTGGGGAAGTTTTGAGCCTCTATGCGTAGGGTGCGTTAACGCCAGTGTAACGCACCATCCCACGATATTTAGTATCAGTGCGTAAACTGAGATCTTGCACCATTGTCAACAAGGCTTGAAAAACCGGGTTTCTTTACGAAAAATTTAGGGTTTCAGGTTTAGCTATTTGCAAGAAACCTGGTTTTTAGCCCTGGTGCAAGATCTGAGTAAATCCTGTTCATTTGGTTTCAGCCCATTTGTAGGGGCGGGTTTAGAAAGTATATTTTGTTTCTCACAGATAACCTCACAACAAAACCCCTTATTTAAAACCTTCTGCTTTCTAAAAAACTGAACATTTACTGAACATTGACAGAACTTTCCTGTAACGACAAAGACTCCTGCATCAACGAAACTGAGATTAGTTGCAAGGAGTCTTCTTATGTCAGTACTTATTGATAACCCAATCTACCATTCATTAAACGGTAAAAATACTAAATCCAGCCTCAGCCAATATTTGCAAGGAGTGCAACATTTTGGCATTACCGTTGATGATATGGAAAAAGCTTTGGAATTTTATGTGGGTATTTTAGGGGGGAAAAATGAATTTGCTAAGTTGTTGGAAGAAGAATGTCAAAGACGAGGTTTGACTGAAGTAGTAGTTAACAAAGTCATCACCGTTAACTCGGAAGCAGAGAGGAAAAAAGCGGGATTGCACTATGCTAAAACTGTTTTCCCTCCCGGTGATTTCGACGGTTGGGCATTATTTTACTGCAAAGGGCCAAATGGCGAACAATTAGAATTTAACCAAGTAACTCGTACAGCTTTGGCTAATTTTAAAAGAGCGCAACAAGAGTACAACCAAGAAGTAGGGAGAGACTTTGTTTGGGCTTCTAATGCTGTGCAAGGTAACGCATCTTTTAATAATAACAATGCTAATTGGGAATGGCCTCATACAAAAAAATGGCCTAAATTTTCTGGTTCTAAAATCGACATTCTCAAGCAATTATTCTTGGCTGGAGAAGCGATGAACATTAACAATTTTGTGCAGTTTTTTACTGAAGATGCTGTTTACCAATTTGGTAATTTTCCCGTAGTTTATGGACATCAAGGAATCAAAGATTCTTCTATGGCTTTTTTGGAAAATTGCGAAGGTTTACATCATCATTTAACAAATATGTGGCAACTTTCGGAAGAGTTGGTGATTGTAGAAATGGAAAATACTTATGTTCGTCATGATGGCAAAATTATTACTTTGCCTTGTGGTGATACTGTACGCTTCCGAGGCGACAAGATTTGTGACATGAGAATTTACATGGATATTGCACCTCTATTTTCCGAATGAAAGTTTAGTTAAGGGTAGGGATGGTGCGTTACGTTATCACTAACGCACCCTACATTTGAATTAGGAGAAAAACAATGAATGTAACACAAAATCCAACGCAAGTAGCCTTTGAAGTTCGGGACAGATTAGAAATAGCTGATGCTGTATATCGTTTTGTTGCAGGTATTGACTTTAGCGATGAGGAATTGTTTGTCTCTGCATTTGCACCAGATGCTATTGTTGATGTGACATCAAATAATAAAATGTGGGGAACTGATTATCCAATTTTTGAGGGGCGCGATTTGATTGTTCAAGTATTTAAAAATTCGGTCTTTTCTCTTGATACAACGCACGCTGTCAGCAATCCTCGCACTAAAATAAATGGTGATACTGCTACGCTTCATACTATTACGGAAGCGCAACATTTTCCTCCTGGCGATCGCACTAGACACTGCTTGATCAAAAGCCATTATCACGTCGATCTTGTGCGCGATCGCACTCGCTGGGTAATCACTCGTTTAACTATTAATAGCGTTTGGTTTACGGGCGATCCAAAGATTTTAATTGGCGAATAATCTATCTTTTGGTAGTTGCGATCGCCAATTTAATTAATAACTAAATAAATTTGCGCCTCAACTCAACTTTTAGCGATAATTACGGTACGACCAGTTAAATCGTAATTATGGAAATCCTCGACCCATGATGGAATTTGAGGAAGGATTAAAAGTTGCAGACGAGGCGCTTTTTACTAAGGTTGGGAGAAGATTAACCGAGGTAGAAATTGCCATTTTACAAGGTTCTTGGCAAAGTCTAACTTATGAACAAATTTCCGATGTTAGTAGCTATTCTGTAAGCTATCTCAAGCGAGATATTGGGCCAAAATTGTGGAAATTGCTGTCAGAAGCGTTGGGTGAAGAGGTGAGTAAAAGCAATTTTCGACCAGCTTTAGAACGGAAATGGCGATCGCTTTTAACCACACCTACAATAACAAACTTTCCTGTCACCAATTCCCGCCAAGATTGGGGAGAAGCAATTGATGTGTCTATTTTTTATGGTCGAAATCCTGAATTAATTACATTATCGCAATGGATTTTACAAGATAAATGCCGATTAATTTGTTTGTTAGGGATGGGAGGAATCGGAAAAACTGCTTTATCAGTAAAGTTAGCCCAGCAAATTAAAGATGAATTTGATTATGTGATTTGGCGCAGTCTTCGCAACGCCCCACCTTTAGAAAATTTGCTGAATGAATTAGTTTTGTTTCTCTCTAATCAGCAAGATAACAAAGCTGAATTATGTCAACTAGTACAATATTTGCGTTCTCATCGTTGTTTAGTAATTTTGGATAATTTAGAGACAATTTTAAATGCTAATCGTGCTGGATATTATCGATCGGGATACGAAAACTATGGCGAATTAATACAAGTTATTGGCGAAACTGCACATTCAAGTTGTGTAATTCTTACTAGTCGGGAAAAACCTGCGGAAATTGCTACCTTTGAAGGAGTAGAATTAGCAGTCCGTTCCTTTAGATTAAATGGATTGCAAGCAGAAGCGGAAAAATTATTTACTGCAAAAGGCTTATTTGGTAACGATGTTGATAAACAAAGGTTAATTGAATGTTATGGGGGGAATCCTTTAGCTTTAAAAATTGTTTCTACTTCTATCCAAGACTTATTTGATGGGAATATCAGCGAATTTTTAGCCCAAAATACACCGCTTTTTAATGGTGTCCGACGGCTTTTAGATCAGCAATTTATCCGTCTTTCTGCTAGCGAACAAACGGTAATGTATTGGTTGGCAATTAATCGAGAATGGACGACTGTTTCCGAGTTTTACGAAGATATTTGATGGACAAATTCTCGCTACCAGTAGTGGAGATGCTACTGTAAAAATTTGGGATATCAACACAGGAAATTGTTTGCACAGTTTTTCGGGACATATTAGGATTTGGGATATAAATACAGGTGAATGTTTACATAATTTGCCGGGACATACTGGTTGGGTAACTTCTGTAACTTTTAGTCCTGATGGTCAATATTTAGCTAGTAGTAGTATGGATAAAACCATTAAAATTTGGGATATTGCTACTAATAAATGTGTCAAAGATTGGCAGGTACACACAAATTGGATTTGGTCAATTTCTTGGAGTCCTGACGGTCAGAAGTTGGCTACTGCTAGTCTAGATAAAATAGTGAAAATTTTGGATGCAAATACAGGTGAATGTTTAAAAACTTTTTTCGGTCATACTAATTGGGTATGGTCAGCGGTTTTCAGTCCTGATGGTAAAATTTTGGCTAGTAGTAGCAGCGATCAAACTGTCAGAATATGGGATATAGATACAGGAGAAAGTTTAAAAGTTTTTCACGGGCATACTAATCAAATATTTGGGGTAAGATTTAGTCCTGATGGTAAACTAATTGCTAGTGCTGGGACCGATCAAACAGTGAGAATTTGGGATCTAAATACAGGTGAATGTATGAAAGTTTTACCTGGACATACTAATCAAATACGTACTTTGGCTTTTTCTATTGGGGGAAATGCGATCGCCAGCGGCAGCGCCGACGGAACTATTAAAATTTGGGATGTGCAAACAGGCGAATGTTTAAGAACTTTACAGGCAAAAAGACCTTATGAAGGGATGAATATTGCCGGAATTACTGGGTTAAATGAAGCAGAAAAAGCTACACTAAAAGCTTTAGGTGCGGAAGTTTATTCTTCCTAAACCAATCTTATTTGATTTGTGAATAAGATTTTTTTTGAACCAGCTAAAATAACAAATAATTAATCACAGGTACTATTTATGTCTTGGAGTCGCAGAAATTTCCTTTTTTCCGCAGGTTTAGGTGCAACTGTTACCACTCTTGCTAACAGCATTCACAGCGATAAAACCTCAGCAACCGAGAGTGTTATCAATTGGAAAAATGTCCGCAGCTACTTCAATCTTGACCCTAATTATATTCATGTTGCGGGACTTTTAATTGCTTCCCATCCTTTACCAGTTCAGAATGCAATTGAACAACATCGTAGCGCCCTTAATGAAAATCCTGCCGTTTATGTGAAAGAAAATAACCCTGCTTTAGCCGCAGCAGTACGCCAAGCAGCAGCAAATTATATGGGAACACAACCGAATGATATTGCTATTACCGACAGTACCACAATGGGAACGGGATTAGTAATTAATGGGTTGGAAATTCGCCCAGATCAAGAAATGCTAATCAGCGAATCTGATTATTATTCAACTCGTGAATCGTTGCGTTACAAAGCGGCGAGAACTGGTGCAACAATTCAAACAATTTCGCTGTTTCGAGATATTAACACAGTTTCGGAAGCGGAAATAGTTGATAGTTTAATTAATGCAGTTCGTCCGCAAACAAGGTTAGTAACAGCAACTTGGGTGCATTCTAGCACTGGATTGAAAGTACCAGTTAGGCAAATTGCCGATCGATTAGCTGAGATTAATTCTAGCAGGGGAGAGAGCGATCGCATAATTTTCTTCGTTGATGGAGTGCATGGTTTCGGAGTAGAAAATATCACCATGAATGACTTAAATTGTGATTTCTTTAGCGCCGGAACTCATAAGTGGATGTTTGCGCCTCGTGGTACAGGAATAATTTGGGGAAATCCTCGCAGTCAAGCAGCAGTTACCCCGACAATTCCTAGCTTTTCTAGAGGTGCAGGTTGGGGCGGTTTAATGTCACCTGGGGGTTACAAACCCTTTGAACATTTATGGGCAATGGCGCAAGCTTTTGAGTTTCATCAACAATTAGGAAAAGCTCAAATTACCGCCCATATTTACCAACTTAGCCAACAATTAAAAGCAGGATTGGCGAAAATGTCTCACGTCATTCTTTACACTCCAATAAGTCAAAATCTTTCCGCCGGAATTGTTTGTTTTGATATTGATGGAATGACTCCTGCCCAAGTAGTAGAACAACTGCAACAACGTAATATAATTGCCACTAAAACGCCTTATTCTCCATCTCACGCCCGTCTAACTCCGGGAATTTATAACACTCCTGAACAAATGGAACAGGTATTAAAGGCAATTTCTGAATTAAAAACCGCAGTTTAATCAGAAATCACCTTTAACTAAATTCATCCTACCAATTAAGATTCTTCTAAAAACTTTTTCACTCCCGGATGATAGTTTAATCCTGCTTTTACCTGACTTTTGGCTTTGGCAATACTAAACTCATTCCAAAAAGTATCTTTAGCTTTTAAAGCTGCGCCTTTAGGATAAACAGCTTTAGCTAAATTGTAAGCTTTTTGGGGTTCAAGAGATTTGTTGACATAAAGAAAAGAAGAAGTAGAAATAGTATTAACTTCTTGCTTTTGCCAAGGATAGGTTTTTGCCGTAATTTTGATTGGTGAATATAGAACAGTATCTCCCACTAACTCTTTTTGATTCTCTTGAAAAAATTGTTGATCGAGCGAAAGTAATTTAATTTTTGCACCTTGTTGAGCATTAATTTTTTTCAGCAAAGGTGCGCCGACAGCAGCAGTGTAAAAAGCCGCATCAAGTTCTCCCTTGCTTACCTTATCAATCCCTTCTGCAACTTCCATTGGAATAATTTGTTCAGCAGTTACATCCAAATCGCTAATTTGATAGAGCAAAATTGCACTAATATAAGTTCCTGATTTTTCTGGCCCTACTGCTACTCGTTTACCAGCCAAATCTTTCACATCTTTGATGTTAGAATTAGGGTTAACAATTATGTGAATTGCTTCATTGTTTATCGGAGCAAAAACATTAATGTTATTTGCTAATTGAGCTAAGTTTTGATCGGTTAGATTGCGGAGTAATAACATAGCATCTTGTTGGGCAAATGCTAAATCAGAATCACCTTTTCCTAGTTGTTCCAGATTTTCTGAGGAACCAGAAGATTCCTTAATATTCAGAGAAAAACCGCTATCTTTGAGACTATTTTGCAATTCACTAGCAGCTTGATAGTAGAAACTATTTTTACCTGCGGTGAGAATAGATATCGCTTCCTGTGCAGTCACAGATTTTTCTAGCACTGAATTGCCCAATATTAGCATTAACGCAGTTAATAGCGCTACAAAGAAAAGCCCGAACAATTTTTTCATTAGAAAAACCCTGGTATTGAAACAATGAAATACAATACATCATATAGTTAATATTTTCAATGACTCGCGTACTAATTTAGCTCTTACAATCTGGAGACTGCAAAACCTTCAATATTTCCCTAACGCGCCTCCCTTGATCCAAAGCAATACAATTCCAGCGCCATTCTTCACTAGAAGGAACTAATCCCGCTAATTGTTTTTTGTAATATTCTTCACGTCTACAAATACCAAACAAACCGCTAGCATCTAATTCACCTTGAGGATTACGAAAACTCTCTACCCTTGCCCAAATATATGCTTTCTCCCCAATTAAACCTTTTTCTAAGACAGCAATTTTAAACTTTTCCGCAAATTTTGGCCCCGCCGAATTAGACTGATTCCATAAATCTGTACCCATGACGATCGCCTTCCGATTTCCCCCCGGATTAAACCCCAAATCAAAAAGATTATTCTCCGTCACAACCGACTGTCTCAACAACGCATTTAAACACAAAAAATCCGCCTCTTCAACCGAAATTTGAGTAGACTTATTCCAACTACAAAAACCACGATTCACAGCAAAATTACCCGGATCGATATGCCCTTGATAAATCGCCGTCGCCCGACAGTCAGGAGTCAAATTTCCCTCCGCTACCCCCACCGACACACTACCCGGAGAAAACTTATTTTTAAACAAATAACGAACACTAATCGGAATCTCACCCGTAGGTTGCAAACTCTCAGCAGACAATCCCCAAAATTCTCTGAATAGAGGTTGTATAATCT
The DNA here is from genome assembly GCF_041929345.1 of Floridaenema aerugineum BLCC-F46. Classification (NCBI taxonomy): domain Bacteria; kingdom Bacillati; phylum Cyanobacteriota; class Cyanophyceae; order Aerosakkonematales; family Aerosakkonemataceae; genus Floridanema; species Floridanema aerugineum. The sequence continues at coordinate 5,091 of NZ_JBHFNQ010000197.1, read as the reverse complement.
CAGGAATAATCACAAAAAATAGGGTACTAACAACAAAAAAACTCACCCCAAAAAACCAACCACTAACCTGATTAATTTGTTTCATTCTCTCAACTCCTCTGCGCCCTATGCGTCTCTGCGGTTAACAAAATCAACAATTCCTCACTAGATCATGAAATCAATCACCTACAGAATACAAAAATGGCTGATTATTTGCACAGCAACTCTGTTCTTAGTCTGGAATTTACTAGGAATACCCAACGCTTTAGCAGCAACTAACCCTGTCAAAACTAACAACGTTCAAACACAATTAATTAGTGAAAATAAAGCCATTCAACCGGGAAAACCTTTCTGGGTAGCACTACAAATGAAAATTCGCCCAGGTTGGCATACCTATTGGCAAAACCCCGGCGACTCTGGTTCAATTACTAAAATTAATTGGCAGTTGCCAGCAGGATTTAAACCTGGGAAAATATTATGGCCCTATCCTCAAAGATTCCCCTTTGGCCCATTAGTAAATTTCGGCTACAAAAACGAAGTTTACCTATTAACTCAAATCACTCCCCCAGCTAATTTACCCACAAATAAACCCATCTTACTTCGTGGTAAAGCTGATTGGTTAGTTTGCGAAAAAGACTGTATTCCCGAAAGTTCTAACATCAGTTTAACTTTACCCATTACCTCAACAACTCCCGCCAAAGATGAAAGATGGATAACAGCATTTGCCAAAACTCGCCAAGCAATTCCTAAACCTGCACCTTGGCAAACTACCGCTACCGCAAATGATACCAATTTAACTGTCACAATTAACGCCCCAGAATTACAATCTGGGCAAATTCAAGCAGTAAGTTTCTTTCCTTTCAAAGATGGAGTAATTAACAACCCTGCACCCCAAAAACTCAACTTTACCAAAGATGGATTAACTCTGAATTTAGAAAGAGGTTATCAACCCAAACTCGCTAGTGTTGATGGTGTTTTAGTAATCCAAGAAAAACTGGATAATCAATCGGTAAGTCAAGCTTTTAACATTCAAGCAAAAATCGGCGCAACAGCACCAAATCCACCAAAAGCAGCAACTACAACTAGCAGCATTTCGGTTTGGCAAGCGATATTTTTTGCTTTAATCGGTGGGATAGTTCTTAACTTAATGCCTTGTGTATTTCCTGTGTTATCTTTGAAAGCTTTAAGTATTGCCCAAACTGCTCAAAAAAGTGCTAAAGAAGCGCGAATTAGTGGGGTTGCTTTTACTGCGGGAGTGTTAGTTAGTTTTGCGGTTTTGGCGATCGCACTCCTCACCCTAAGATCTTTCGGGCAACAAATAGGTTGGGGTTTTCAACTCCAATCACCAATCATTGTTATGCTGTTAGCATATATCTTATTTGCCGTTGGTTTAAGTCTTTCAGGAGTCTTCGTTTTTGGCGCTTCTTTGATGGGTATTGGGCAGAATTTAGCGGCGAAAAATGGCTACACAGGCGAATTTTTTACCGGGGTTTTTGCTACAGTAATGGCAACTCCTTGTAGTGCGCCATTTATGGCAACTGCGATCGGAGTTGCACTTACTCAATCTCCACCTATTGCTGTAGCCATTTTACTAGTATTAGGATTTGGTTTAGCACTACCTTATTTAATCATTTGTTTTGTGCCAGCTTTGCGCCGCAAATTACCAAAACCAGGCGCTTGGATGGAAACATTTTCTCAGTTTCTCGCCTTCCCCATGTATGGCGCTGCTGCTTGGTTAGTTTGGGTGTTAACCCTGCAAACGGGAAGCGATGGTTTAGCAGCGGTTTTAACTGGTTTTGTATTAATTGGTTTCGCTGCTTGGTTGTATCAAAAAGCGCAAACATTACGGAAAATTTGGCGAAGAGTCGGAATTTTTGGGGCGTTAGTTGCGATCGCACTCGCCCTAACTTTAGCACCCATCGCCGGAAATTCTACCCTCAAAACCGCCCAACAAACTACCCAAAATTCCATTTGGCAACCTTACACCACAGAGAAATTGACGGAAATTCGCCAATCTGGTAAACCTGTATTTGTTAACTTTTCTGCATCTTGGTGTATCACCTGTTTAGTCAACGAACGAGTCGCCCTTAGTCAACCAGAAGTGCAACAAGCTTTCCAACAAAAAGGTGTCACATTGATGAAAGCAGATTGGACAAATCGTAACGCTACAATTACAAAAGCCTTAAGTAGTTTTGGGCGCAGTGGAGTTCCCCTTTATGTGTTGTATCCTTCCGGTACAAAATCTCAGGAACCAATTGTGTTACCACAAATCTTAACTCCTGATATCATCCGAAATACTCTGAATCAAATCTAAAAGGAGAATCAACCAAAATGAAAGCAACTAAAAGTTTATTGGGTATCACCACCGGAGTTTTCCTGCTTTTAACTGCTTCTAACGGCGCTATTTCCAATGCAAGTAACTTGACAAATACCGAAAACAAAAATGCTATTCAATCATCATCGGAAATCAGAGTAGCAGCTGCCCGTGTTAATAATCCTGCACCTAATTTCGTCGCCGCAGATACTAACGGCAAAACCCATCGTTTAACCGATTTTAAAGGTAAAGTTGTAGTTTTAGAATGGACTAATCACGACTGTCCTTTTGTCCGCAAACACTACGGTTCTGGTAATATGCAAAAATTGCAAAAAGAACTTACTGGTAAAGGTGCAGTTTGGATTTCTATTATTTCATCTGCGCCCGGAATGCAAGGTTATGTGAGTGCTAGTCAAGCGAATGAATTAACTAAAAGCCGCAACGCTGCACCCACCGCAGTTATCCTCGATCCAGAAGGTAAAATTGGCAAACAATATGGTGCCCGTACTACACCCCACATCTTTGTAATTGGTAAAGATGGAAATGTTGGATATATGGGTGCGATCGACAGCATTGCTTCACCCGATCCCGCAGATATTCCCAAAGCAGATAATTACGTTCGTGATGCCGTCAATTCTTTAATTAGCGGTAAGCCAGTTGCTAATTCTGTTACTCAACCTTACGGTTGTAGTGTGAAATATGGCAGTTAAATGCGATCAATTTTAATCATTGATGAGGAAGTCTAAGCATTAAAACGCCTTGCTTAGGCTTGCTCATTTTTTTTTCTACCACAGATTGGGAAAATTGGTTTTTCCACAAACGAATGAAATGTTCTCCAGATGTTGCTGGAATTTTAACAAAAATTTCAAGTTACAAAGAGCATTTGCCAACAGGAAGTCCGTTAATTAAGCCCGCTCATGTCTTACTTTGCCCATATAGATATGTGGGAAGAGATCAATGAGATTGTTGAATTAGCAAATTGCACTATGAAGCGATAAGTGCAGGAAATGCTGTTCACGCATATCTTCACTCGTACTTAACTGGAGGAAAAACCAAAGTTATTGGTAACTTCTATAAACCTTATCTGCAAGCTCTTAATACCTTGTTACCAAACTTCGGAGACACTCTCCTGTCAGAGCAATTTGTTGTGAGCTTTAAGTATCAGTACTTTGGCAAAATTGATCAATTAGGTTTCTATCGGGAAAGCTTAACTCTTAGTGACCTGAAAACATCTTTGAAGCCTAAGCTTTCTATAAATTGGGTTCAGGATAAAATGATTCAGTTGGCAGCTTATTATATTCCAATTGAAATTCTATATCCTGTTGAACAAGCAGCGTTAATTTATTTAATCAGTGATGGTTCTTGTAATGAATTCCTTTTCAGTCCAGAACAGATGGAATTTTATAAGGAGCTTTGGCTTGAGCGATTGTGTCAAGTTAATGAGATAGCGAGTTCGGCTGCTTAGTAATTTAGTACCCCTAAAATAGAGGAGATACCTGCTTGATACGAATTAGCAAGTCTAAGGTGGAGTCATTGAAGCAGTTTGGTTACAAGCCTCCTGACTTATAATGATGCTATGCCTAAACTGGACTTCATTCATGATGCTGTCAAAAATGCACTCATCAAAGATGGTTGGTTTGTGACCGATGATCCTTACATTATCGTGTATCGAAGAACAAAGCTGTATGCTGATCTCGGTGCTGAAAGTCCTCTAGCGGCTGAACGTGCTGGTCAAAAAATTGTGGTTGAGGTGAAGAGTTTTATCGGTGCGTCCAAGTTACAAGACTTGAAAGAGGCTCTTGGTCAATATGACATTTACCGTTATCTTTTAGAAGAAACAGCACCCGATCGCAAATTATACGTTGCTGTGAGTGCCATAGCATACAAAACTTTTTTCAATCAAGACGTAATTCAACTCATTCTAAATAAACACCAATTGCCGCTCATTGTTGTGGATACAGAATTAGAGGAGATTGTGCAATGGATAAACTAACTGAATATCCGAAGTTATTGAAGCGTATTTTGGCAGAGTATATTGATTTATGTAATCGCCGTCCTAATCCTGAGTTAGAAACTTTTCTCATAGAGGACGATCGCAATGGACATTATATATGGATGAATCTAGGTTGGCAGAATGGAGAACGGATTACAGGAATGACTGTTTATGTCCGAATCCGTGAAGGTAAGTTTTGGATTGAAGAGGATTGGACTGAAGAAGGCATAGCAAATGAGTTAGTTCGTACAGGTGTTCCCAAAGAAGATATTGTATTGGCATTCCACGATCCTAAAACTCGACAGTACACTGACTTTGCCGTAGCTTGAGTAGTTGTTAGGTTAGTTTTCATCCGATCGCTTCATCTCCACTTCACCCCAAAAAAATACCCGCTCAGTTACAGAGCGGGGAAGCGGAGAAACGATTGCATAACCTCTTACCTTATATATGTCTGAGTCATAGTTCATAAAACCATAGACAAATATCTCAGGTCTTATTTTGTAGGTGTTACCCTAACTGGGTGAACTACTACACCCTCTATCCCATTGCTCGCAGAGCGTTTGGGACTGCTTGTAGTCTTTTACTCGTCCCCTTTAGTTGTTGATTATCTCGCTGAGTTAATGTATTGCTTGGGAGCTATCCAGTGGCATTGAAACTTAGGTTCTAATGGTACTAGTGGTTGCTTAGAGTCCCGGGACATTTCACCCTGATAACTCAGGTCATTGATTCTTGAGGGTTAAAGTAAAATAATTGTTAACTATTTTAGCTTATAAATGACTACAAATTAAGTGAAGTTTTACAATAC
>NZ_JBHFNQ010000196.1:0-57900 GCF_041929345.1 Floridaenema aerugineum BLCC-F46 | reverse complement strand
TGTTGCGCTTTAGCGCTAAAATATAGCGCTAAATCGCAACAACGTACCTAGTTTCATCAATCCAAAATATAAAATCTAAAATCTAAAATCGAATGGCTTACGGTTTTCCTGATGCTACCCAAATCGCTGAAGTAGTTAGACAAAAAGAAGTTTCGGCTAAATCAATTGTCGCCGCATCATTAGCGCGAATTGCTGACCGAAATTACAAGTATAATTGCTTCACTAATGTCATAGCTGAAACCGCTTTGGCAGAAGCCGAAAAAATCGATCGATCTATTGCTGAAGGCAAAGATCCTGGCATTTTAGCGGGAGTTCCTTTTGCAGTTAAAAACCTCTTCGATGTTGCCGGAATCACAACTTTAGCCGGAGCAAAAATTAATGCCGAAAATCCGCCAGCTACCCGTGATGCTACCGCAGTTGCTAGGTTGAAAAAAGCAGGTGCAATCCTCGTTGGCGCATTAAATATGGACGAGTACGCCTACGGTTTTGTCACCGAAAATAGCCACTATGGGCCAACTCGAAACCCACATAATCTTAACTGTGTTGCAGGCGGTTCTTCCGGTGGTTCCGCTGCTGCTGTCGCCGCTGGACTCGTACCAATAACTTTAGGTTCTGACACCAACGGATCGATTAGAGTACCCGCAGCTTTTTGCGGAATTTTCGGTTTAAAACCTACTTATGGTCGTTTATCTCGATCGGGTGCATTCTTATTTGCTGCTAGCTTCGATCATATTGGCCCTTTTGCTCGATCGGTCAGAGATCTCGCCCTCATTTTTGATGTTTTGCAAGGCGAAGATAAGAGCGATCCAGTTTGTACTAAAAGACCTCCAGAACCTTGTTTACCACAATTAAATCAGGGAATTGAAGGTTTAAGAATTGCCATTGCTGACGAATACTTTGCCGAAAATGCAGAACCGGAAGTATTAGCAGCAGTCGCCAAAGTTGCTCTGGCTTTAAATACTACTGAAATAGTCACTATTCCCGAACCACATCGAGCAAGAGCAGCGGCATTTATTATTACTGCCAGTGAAGGCGCAAATTTACATTTAAAAAACATCAAATCTCGCCCCCAAGATTTTGATATTGCCACACGCGATCGCTTTATCGCCGGAGCATTAATTCCCACAAATTGGTATATTCAAGCCCAAAGATTTCGGCGTTGGTATCGCGATCGCATCCGAGAAATTTTCACCAATGTAGATATAATTATCGCCCCGACAACACCTTGCGCCGCCCCGGAAATTGGACAACAAAAAATGGTAATTGCTGGCGAAGAAATGTTAGTTCGTCCTAACTTAGGATTATTTACTCAACCTTTATCTTTTATCGGCTTACCAATAATTTCTGTACCCGTTCAACGTCCCGGCGACTTACCTTTAGGTGTACAAATTATCGGCGCACCTTACAAAGAAGCATTGGTTTTAAGAGTAGCAAAATACTTAGAAGATCGAGGCATTGTTTCCGCGCCAGTAGTACAGTGATTTTAGGGAACAGGGGGCAAGAAAACTGCTTAGAGATAATGTAGAGACGTTATATATAACGTCTCTACATTATCTCTACATTATCTTAAAACTTTTTGCTCCCTTGGGATCGATCGCAAGCTTTCCTCGCTCTCTCCCTTGCTTTGGCGATAACTTCCTTCTCATCCACTGTTAAAATTTGGCGATTTCGCATCACAATTTCCCCGTCTACCATCACAGTATGAACATCCGATCCTCTAGCTGAATAAACTAGAATCGCGATCGGATCGTGCAGCGGAGTTAAATGAGGAACTTGGGTATCAATTAAAATTAAATCAGCTAAAAAACCTGGTTGAATCGCACCTAAAGAATCACCCATGCCGATCGCCTTAGCACCACCTCTCGTTGCCATGCGAAACACATCTTTGGCGACTAAAATATCTGGCTGACGGGTAACAACTTTTTGCAAAAGTGCCGCATCTCTCATAGTTTGAATCATATCTTGAGTGTTGTTACAAGCAGGCCCATCGCACGCCAAACCGATATTAATATTTTTCGCTCTTAACTTAGGAATTGGCGCTACCCCAGAAGCTAAAATCATATTACTTGTAGGGTCATGAATGACATGAGAACCAGTCTCGGCAATTAACTCAATGTCAGAGTCAGAAAGGTGTACGCAATGATTTAACATTACTTGATTTCCTAATGCTCCCACATCTGCTAACATCTCGATATTACTTTTACCAGTGCGCTGTCTTACTAAGTCGTTATATTCTGGAGTTTCGGAAGTATGGAGGTGAATAAGTACATTTTTAGTTTGGGAAATTTGTACCGCATCTTCAAATGCTTGGGGACTCGAACTCCAAGGAACTAAAGGGCCAACACCAATGCGAGTTCTGCTAGTTTGACAATGACAAATTAAGTGTTCGGAACGGCGCATAATATCGGCACGAGTTTCGAGAAAACCGTCAAAAAAGTTATCATCGTTTGTACAACGGAAAAATATGGAACGAATACCTGTGCGATCTAAACTATTGACAGCGATTTCATCCACTCCGTCGCTATAATGAGGGGTAAAAAATACTTCGCAAATGGTGGTATTACCTGCTTTCAAATTTTCGATCGCGCCCAATTCCATACTAATAGCATAATCTTCCGGCTCAAAAGCTTGCATCAGAGGAATTTGTGCTTCCGAAAGCCAGTGTAATAGAGCACGATCGCTGCCCAAAGAACGTCCTAAAATCATACATAAATGGGTATGGGCGTTGATGAATCCGGGACAAACTAACATTCCAGTTGCATCAATCACTCGATCGACATTGGTATTTTCAGGTTCACCACTGCCAACAGCGACAATTTTGTTCCCTGCTATTAAAACATATCCGTTTTCGATGACCGTACCAGCATCGTCGCTAGTTAGAATCGTTCCGCCTGAAATTAGCCAATTAGACATTTGTTATTTGCCCTCACTGATTTAACCTTGTGGATTTTAACCTTTGAAGAATAAATAATTTTCGATGTTTTTTTGTCTTCCACCTTTGGGAATAATAATCGTGAACACCTGATGAGTTAAGTAATGGATATGGAAACGATCAATATTAGCACCAAGATTCCTGGCTATCGCATTACTGAGCAATTATACACAGGTGCGAAAACACTGGTATATCGAGCAGTTAGAGAATTAGACGAGCAACCTGTAGTTATCAAACTGCTCAGACAGGAATATCCTAGCTTTAGAGAATTGTTGCAATTTCGGAATCAGTACGCGGTCGCGAAAAATCTTGATTTACCAGGAGTGATTCGCTGCTACAGCTTAGAAAATTACCGCAATAGTTATCTGCTAATTATGGAGGATTTTGGGGGCATTTCTTTAAAAGAATATGTAGGGAATCAAAGTGTTGATTTAGCAGAGTTTTTCGCGATCGCTTTCCAAATAGTCACCGCTTTAGATGGACTCTACAGCCAACGAATTATACACAAAGATATTAAACCTGCAAATATTGTTATCAATCCCATTACCAAACAAGTTAAACTGATTGACTTTAGTATCGCTTCCCTACTTAAGAGAGAAACGCAGGAAATCAAAGGTACTAAAATTTTTGAAGGTACTTTAGCCTATATTTCCCCAGAACAAACTGGAAGAATGAATAGGGGAATTGATTATCGGACAGATTTTTATTCTCTGGGAGTGACTTTTTACGAATTACTAACTGGGAGACTGCCTTTTCCCACTAACGATCCAATGGAATTGGTACATTCTCACCTTACCAAACAACCGCTCGCCGTCCACTGTTTAAATCCTACCGTTCCCTTAGTATTATCAAAAATTCTTGAGAAATTAATCGCCAAAAATGCCGAAGATCGCTATCAAAGCGCCTTGGGAATTAAACATGATTTAGAGATTTGTTTAAATCAATGGCAAGAAACCGGAAATATTGAATTATTTGAGTTAGGTAAACGGGACATTTGCGATCGCTTTGTCATTTCCGAAAAACTTTATGGTCGTCAAACAGAAGTTAACACATTATTAGATGCGTTCGATCGCGTCAGTCAAGGTAGTAGCGAACTCATACTTGTCGCCGGATTTTCTGGTATTGGTAAAACCGCAGTTGTCAACGAAGTTCACAAACCAATTGTCCGACAAAGAGGCTATTTTATTAAAGGAAAATTTGACCAATTTGGGCGAAACATTCCCTTTTCCGCCTTCGTCCAAGCTTTCCGAGATTTAATGGAACAATTGCTCAGTGAAAGTGATGAACAACTCCAACAATGGCAGAGAAAAATTTTAGCCGCTTTGGGAGAAAACGGTCAAGTAATTATCGAAGTTATTCCCGAACTAGAACAAATTATCGGTCATCAACCAGCAGTTCCCGAACTTTTTGGCGAAGCAGCGCAAAATCGATTCAATCTCCTGTTTCAAAACTTTATTCAAGTCTTCGCAAATCAAGAACATCCCCTGACAATTTTTATTGATGACTTGCAGTGGACAGACTCCGCTTCCTTGAAATTAATCCAATTATTGATGAGCGAAACTGATGCTGGTTATTTGTTATTAATTGGCGCTTATCGAGATAACGAAGTTAGTCCGACACATCCATTAAATTTAACTTTAGAGAAACTGCAAAAATTGGGAGCAACTGTCAACACAATTACTCTGCCGCCTTTAGCTTTATTAGACTTAAATCAGTTAATTGCTGACACCCTGAATTGTCCATTAGAACTAGTACTTCCCCTGACAGAGTTAGTCTATCAAAAAACCAAGGGAAATCCATTTTTCAGCAATCAATTTATTAAATATTTATCGGAAGAACAGGTGATTAGTTTTAATTTTGAACTTGGCTATTGGCAATGTAACATGGCCCAAGTCAGGGCATTAGCGCCAACAGATGATATTGTGGAATTCATGGGACAACAATTGCAAAAATTACCCAAAAATACACAAGATGCTCTGAAACTGGCGGCTTGTATTGGCAACGAATTTGATTTGCATACATTAGCGATCGTCGCCCAAAAAACCTCCACAGAAATCGCCAATGATTTATGGATAGCATTACAAGAAGGATTGATCATTCCGAAAAATGAAGTTTACAAATTTTTCCAACAACATGAATTAGAAAAGGTCAATTCACCATTATCCATTGAGTCAAACAAGGCGGCTGCTTATAAATTTTTGCATGACAGAGTACAACAAGCTGCCTATTTTCTGATTCCCCAAGTGCAGAAAAATTTAATGCACCAACACATCGGCAAACTGCTTTTACAAAATACACCCCTTGCAGAAAGGGAAGAGAATATTTTTGAAATTGTCAACCATCTCAACATTGGTGCTAATGAAATTATAATTGAACCAGAAAAAGCAGAATTAATTCAACTTAATCGCATTGCTGGGCGCAAAGCTAAATTAGCTACAGCTTATGAACTTACTGCTAAATATTTGAATGTCGCTTTAAATTTGTTGAGTGAAGATTGCTGGGAAACAGAATATGAGCAAGCGATTAATGTTTATTTAGAAGCGATCGAAGCCGAGTACCTAAACGCCAACTTTGAAAAAGCCGAATCTTTAGCCCAAATTGCGCTTAAATGTGCCAACAATGGACTAGATCGAGTTAAAGTTTATGCCAAACAATTATTGCTGTTAATCACCCAAAATCGGCTGGCTGAAGTCTTACAAACAGCGACAACTGCTTTGCAAATTTTAGGAGTTGACTTACCAGAAAATCCCGATGCACCATCTACCTTTGTCAGCCAAATTCAAGAAGATATGAGGATTCAGGGAATTCAGCAAATTGAGGATTTATCTCGCTTAGATTTAATGACCGATCCCAACAAACTAGAAGCAATGCGAATTTTAATGATTTTGTTTGCTCCAGTATTGATTGGCTATCCTCATTTGATGCCACTTTTAGGGTTTAAAATGGTGGATTTGTGCATAAAATATGGCAATTCACCCTTAGCAACCTTTGCTTATGTTTTCTATGGTTGGTTACTTTGTGGAGTTTTGGGAGATATTAAAGCGGGATATCAATTTGGGCAATTAGGCGTGAATTTATTGTCCCAATTTAGTGTCAGCGAAATTAATTGTCGGACAGAAGAAGTATTTTATGGATTTGTTAAACATTGGCAAGATCCTTTAGTAACAACTCTCGATCCATTGCTCAAATCATTTCAAGCGGGGATTGATGTCGGAGATTTAGAATATGCAGGTTATAGTGCAACTATTTACTGCCACAATCTATTTTTCGTCGGACAACCTTTGGATTATGTAACTCAGGAACAAGAGAAATATATTAATGTGATGCGGAAGAATAAGCAAGAGTTCCTGATTCATTACACCAGTATTATTCGCCAATTAGGGTTACAATTCCAAGGAAAATCGTCAGCAAAATATCAACTGATTGGCGAAAGTTTTGATGAAGTAACTATGATGCCGGAGTTGATTGCCAAGAAAACGGTAATGTCAATCTTTTCGGTGTATAACTGCAAAGCCATACTTTGTTATTTCTTAAAAGACTTTCAGCAAGCTTTATCAAATGCGCGATCGGCAGATGAATATGTTATAGCAGTTGGCGGGATGAATGTTTTTGCTGAACACTACTTTTATTATTCCCTTGCCTTACTAGCTTGTGCCAATACCGCAACCGAAGATACCCGCTACGCCTATTTGGAACAAGTCAGTGCCAATCAAGAAAAAATGCAAGTTTGGGCGAATTATGCGCCAATGAACTATCAACATAAATATGATTTAATCGCCGCCGAAAACCTGCGAGTTTTGGGAAAAACTTGGCAAGCAGCCGAATTATACGATCGCGCAATTCAAAGCGCTAAACAAAACAATTATCTCCAAGAAGAAGCTTTGGCTAATGAACTCGCCGCCGAATTTTATTTAAGTCAAGGTAGAGATAAGTTAGCGCAAGTTTATTTAGTCGATGCTTACTACACTTATGAACGTTGGGGAGCAAAAATTAAAGTTCAGGATTTAAAACAACGTTATTCCCAACTACTTACTTCAATTATTGAACCAGAAATCCGTTACTTTCAGTCAATGCAAGCCACTCTAGGCAACCGAGAATTTCTCGAAAATACTGATACCAACATATCAATATCTCAGGAAACTTCTAGTAATTCTGAGGCGCTAGATTTACTAGATTTAGCAGCCGTAATTAAAGCATCACAAGCTTTGTCTGGGGAAATTCAAATCGATCAATTACTGGCTAAATTGATGCAAGTAGTGATGGAAAATGCAGGCGCAGATCGCGGAATGTTAATCCTTAACCGTGAGGGAAATTTAGAAATAGTAGCTCGCTGTTTTGGTTCGCGGGATTTCCAGCGGTTAAGTGTACCTGTAGAATCAAGTATTGAGGTTCCTTTGCCTGCGATTAATTTCGTTAAACGTACCCAAGAAACTCTGCTAATTAACGATGAGATAATTCCTACTTCCTTTGCCACCGATGCTTATTTTATTGCCAATCAACCCAAGAGTTTTTTGTGTAGTCCAATACTCAATCAGGGCAAATTAATTGGTATACTTTATTTAGAAAATAACGTTACTTGTGGAGCCTTTACGAGCGATCGCTTAGAAGTCCTCCAGCTACTCTCTTCTCAAGCCGCCATCTCTTTAGAAAACGCCATTCTTTACAGCACCTTAGAACAAAAAGTCGTAGAACGCACCCAAGAACTTTCTCAAGCTTTAGAAGACTTGAAAGCAACTCAAAAAAGGCTTGTAGAATCAGAAAAAATGGCAGCTTTAGGTAGCTTAGTAGCGGGAGTAGCACATGAAATTAACACACCAGTTGGCACCAGCATTACCGTAGCTTCTACCTTAGCTGATGCGACGCAAACATTTAAAAATGCTGTGGATCAAGGACAATTAAAGCGATCGACTGTCAACAACTATTTGGAGGTAGCAAGCGAAAGTACAAACTTGATTTTACATAATCTCCAACGTGCCGGAGAATTAATTCAAAGTTTCAAACAAGTAGCTGTGGATCAAGCTAATTTAGAAAAGCGCACTTTTGGCGTAAAATATTATTTAGAAGAAGTCTTACTTAGCCTTGCACCTCAATTCAAACAAGCTGGTCATCGCCTAACAATAGAAGGCGAGGAAACTATCACCATTGACAGTTATCCAGGTGCCTTGGCACAAATTGTCACCAATTTAGTAGTCAACTCCCTCACCCACGCCTATCAACCAGGAGAAAGCGGAAATTTACGATTAGAAATTTCCCAACAAAATCAAGAGGTAATCATTCAGTACAGTGATGATGGTTGTGGTATTCTTCAAGAAAATTTGGATAAAATATTCAATCCATTCTTTACTACAGCAAGAAATCAAGGAGGTAGCGGTTTAGGGTTACACATAGTTCACAACTTAGTTACCCAAAAACTTCAAGGAACGATCGATGTTAGTAGCGAACCTGGTTCGGGAACTCTATTTATGATGAAATTCCCTGTTTAGGAAGCAGGGTAACTCTCAAAGCAAAAAATTCCTTAACTCAAAATTCAAAACTCAGTAGGGGCAATTCATGAATTGCTCTACAAATCTCCAAACTATATTTCGTTTATTGTAGAGGATAAGTCGATGATTCTGGATAATAACAACCAACTTATGTTAGATGATGAGAATGACGATTTTTTGATAGTAGAAGATGACACTGATTTAATCGATGGGGAAGTTAACGCTTGGAAAGTGGCGATCGTAGATGACGATCCGACTGTCCACCAAGCAACAAAGTTAGCTTTAAAAAACTTTGCTTTTGAGAATAAATCCTTGAATTTTCTCTCAGCATACTCCGGTAGGGAAGCAAAGCAATTAATTGGGGAAAATCCTGATATTGCTTTCATTTTGTTAGATGTGGTGATGGAAACCAACGATGCAGGATTACAGGTGGTGCGGTATATTCGGGAGGAACTGAACAATCAAAACATTCAAATTATTTTACGCACAGGTCAACCAGGGGAAGCGCCAGAAGAATCGGTGATTATTGCTTACAAAATCAACGATTATAAACTTAAAACTGAAATAACCCGACAAAAACTGATTACTGCTGTGATTTCAGCTTTACGCGCCTACCAAAATGCGATCGACCTAGAAACACAAGCTAACAACTTAGCTCAAGCTTTGCATACTTTAGAAAAAGCCCAACTTCAGCTAATTCAAAGCGAAAAAATGTCTACTTTGGGTCATCTTGTCACTGGGATTGCTTACGAAATTAATAATCCTTTGGGATGGATTTCCGGTAACTTGAGTTTGCTCGAAGAATCAGTAACAAATTTATTACAGCTAGTTGAATTGCATCATCAAGAATTTCCTAACAGTTGCGCCGATATTAAATCAAAAATCGAGGAAACAGACCTAGAATACCTCCACAATGACTTACCTAAATTGATTAACTCAACCAAGGAAGGAATCTATCGCTTGCACCACTTGAGTAGCTGTTTAACCACCTTTTCCAAAACTGATAAAGGTGCTACTACGCTTAATATTCATGAATGTATCGACAGCACTTTGCTGATTCTGAAACATCGCTTGAGGGCAAACAAATATCATCCAGCAATTGAAGTATGGAAAGAATATGGCAATATACCTTGGGTTGAATGCTTCCCCGGACAATTAAATCAAGTATTGATGAATCTGCTCAACAATGCTATTGATGCAGTGAAAGAATCTAATCGAGGACGCAGTTTCGCAGATATTCAAGCAAATCCCAATCGGATTACCATTCACACAGCTATTGAGAATGAAAAACACATTGTTATCCGCATTCAAGATAACGGCGTGGGGATGTCCGAAGAAGTTCAGCAAAAAGCTTTTGAGCCATTTTTTACCACCAAACCTGCCCAAGGAGCAAGTGGGTTAGGATTAGCGATCGCTCGTCAAATTGTAGTCGAAAAACTTGGCGGCAGCATCGAAGTAAAATCATCTCCCCCTGAAGGTTCTGAGTTTGCGATCGTTCTGCCAAAGCAGCATCAGATGATCACACATCTGCTCCCTGACATTGACCTACTCCCCGAATAACTTGTTTTGGTCGATCTTTACGGTTAAAAACATCAAATCTCGCCCCCAAGATTTTGATATTGCCACATACGCGCTCTATATCGCAGCTGCATTAATTCCCGCAACTTGGTACATTTAAGCACAGAGATTTCGGCGTTGCGCGATCGCCTGCGAATAATTATCCGATCGGCGCACCCGACAAAAAATCATTAATTTTAAGAGTAGCAAAATACTTAGAAGATCCAGGAATTATTTTCGCACCAGTCATAAAGTAGATATTATATCATGTCCGGCTAATGAACCATAATATCCTTAATCCAAAACCCTGTAGAGACGTTGTATGCAACGTCTCTACAGTTGTATGCAACGTCTCTACAGTGGGGGTAATCGACCAGACATGATATTATCGATCGACTCGGTTAATAGGCAGAAATTTAGTTCTCAACCCCTCACATTATACTCGAGCTTGTTATTAACAAAAGAACCGAAATTGCTGAGTTAACTATCTGCTAACTCTGAGGAATAAACCTTATTAAAATATTTTTAATAATATGTCTGTGGTTAGGAATAAACCTATAAATAGGAAGATGAATAACATATTCCTTGAAAATATTTCAATTTAATGATCTATATAAGTGAAGAGGTAAATAAATAGACCTGATAGATAGCCTAAGCATATAGATATCAATTTATTAGGCGGTCAGGAGTTTAAAATGGCTATTTCACAAGCAGCAATTGGCAATAGTTTAATTATAGGTACACCTGCGCCCGATTCTATTGCCGGATTAGAAAATACAGACACAATTTTAGGCGCAGAAAGCGCAGATATTCTAATTGCTAATCAAGACCTAGATATGATCAATGGCAACCAAGGCAGCGACTCAATTACAGGCAGTCAAAGTGCCGAAATGTTGCGTGGAGGTCAGAATAATGATTTTATTACTGGTGACAACGGTGAGGATACTATATTAGGTGATTTAGGTAGCGACACTCTCATTGGCGATCGAGGAGACGACGTAATATTTGGTGCTCCTTATGAAGATGTAGACTTTGCCGGAGATGGCAGCGACTTCCTATACGGAGGACAAGGAAAAGATACACTATATGGGGGTGCTGACAACGATTTATTATCTGGTAATGAAGATTCAGACATTCTTTTTGGTAACACAGGTAACGACACAATTTACGGCGGACAGAACAACGATACCATATATGGTGGTCAAGAAAATGACCAACTTTTTGGTGACAAAGGTAACGATGTTCTTTGGGGAGATTTAGGAACAGATACCTTAAATGGTGGTAGTGGCGATGATGTATTTGTTATTGGTAGACGCAACGATGTAGCTGGTTTTCTGAGTACAGGTGGAAGTACGATCGCACAAGCCACTAAAATTACAGATTTTGGCGATGGATTAGATTTAATCGCCTTAACAGGAGGACTAACTTTTGACGACCTAGACATTTTTCAAGGTAGCGGAGAAAATGTCGGAAATACTATAATACAAGACAAATCAACAGGTCAATTTTTAGCCAACTTACAAGGAATAGACTCCAGCAGCCTTACCAAAGCTGACTTCACCTATTCCACCATTAGAATCAACAACTACCTATCATTCGATCGACCAACATATACCATTGCCGAAGATGGCACACCAGCACTTAATATTGCCATCAATCGCACAGGTGGTATTGATGAAGCCGTCAGCGCCACACTATTTGCCACCGATGGAACAGCTACCTCTCCAAATGATTACAATAACACCCCAATTACAGTTAATTTTGCACCCGGAGAAACCACTCAAACAGTTGCAATTCCCATCATTTCAGATGACATAGCAGAAGGCGAAGAAACCTTCAATTTAAGTTTAGGTTTTCCCTTCAACGGTGCTACAGTTGGAACACCAGAAACAGCCACAGTTACCATTACAGATAACGGCGATACAGTAGGATCTGCTGATGCCGGAACAATCGAATTTAGCAGTCCCACCTTTGCCGTTAATGAAGATGGCGCACCAATAGCATTAGTAACCCTAAATCGCACTGGTGATGGTAGCGGCGCAGTAAGTACAAAAGTGTTATTAAATGGTGGTACTGCTCTTGGAGTTGGTGGAAACACACCTTTAGCCGAACCCGCAGACTACGACAACAGCTTTATTACTGTTGAATGGGAAGACGGAGATACTACTCCAAAAACGATCGACATTCCCATCGTTGACGACTCATTAATTGAAGGTACTGAAACACTTAATTTGACCTTGTGTGATTGCACAGGCGGCGCAACAGTTGGCGAACAAAGTACCGCTGTTCTCAGCATTATTGATAATGAAGGTATACCCTCTACATTAAATCCAGAAATTGATTTATTTGTAGGCGGAACAGGTATTCCTGACGATACCGGAGAAGTTGATTTTGGTACTGCTAATGTGGGTGACGATCTCACTAAAACCTTCACCATTCAAAATACCAGTTCCACCGATACTCTGAACATTAATGGTTGGGAAATACCCGAAGGTTATTGTTTAGAAGGAACTATTCCCGGAGTTGTTGAACCCAATAGCCAAGCCAACTTTACTGTCTCAGTCGATACAATGATGGCAGGAAATCCTTCCGGGATAATTGCAATTAATACTAACGATCGCGATGAAAGTCCTTTTAATTTCGCTGTTTCTGCCTTAATAGAAAAGAATGGTGATACTACTCCACCCGATTTTGAAGGCGGCGAAATTCAAGTTCTAGACCAAGGCATTTTTGACTTGACTGATGATAGTCCTATCCCCGTTGACTTTGGGGAAGCTAACGTAGGTGAAACTCTCAGCAAAACCTTCACCATTAAAAATACCAGCAGTCAAAATCCACTGAGTTTAAGCAACTTGACTTTACCCGATGGATTCAGTTTATCTGGGGAATTTCCTAACAGTATTGCCCCCAACAGCCAACAAGATATCACCGTTAACGTTGACACTTCTACCGTTGGTAATCTTGATGGTACTTTAAGTTTTCAAACTAGCGATAGTGACGAAAATCCCTTTAATTTCGGCATCAAAGCCACCATTAACCAAGAAACTTCGACTCCACAAGGCGGCGAAATTGAAGTTCTAGACCAAGGCATTTTTGACCTGACTGATGATAGTCCGATTCCCGTTGACTTTGGGGAAGCTAACGTAGGTGAAACTCTCAGCAAAACCTTCACTATTAGAAATACCAGCAGTCAAAATCCACTGAGTTTAAGCAACTTGACTTTACCCGATGGATTCAGTTTATCTGGGGAATTTCCTAACAGTATTTCCCCCAACAGTGAAGAAACAATCACCGTTAACGTTGACACTTCTACCGTTGGTAATCTTGATGGTACTTTAAGTTTTCAAACTAGCGATAGTGACGAAAATCCCTTCAATTTCGGCATCAAAGCCATCGTTAACGAAGGAACTCATACCCAACAAGGCGGCGAAGTTGAAGTTTTAGATGGTGGAGTTGAAATTAGCGATGGTAGTACTAGCGTCTATGACTTGGGAATTGTTGATATCGAGGAAAGTCTGGCAAAAACCTTTACTATCAGAAATATTAGTGATAGTGAAGAACTGGTTTTAAGCAACTTGACTTTACCTGATGGATTTAGTTTGGCAGGTGATTTTCCTGATACGATCGCACCCAATAGCGAAGCTAGTTTCAGCATTAGTGTAAACACAACTACAGTGACTAACTGGGAAGGAACTCTCTCCTTTGAAACTAATGATACTGATGAAAATCCCTTTGATTTTGCCATTGGTGCCACAGTCAGAGATCCTTCTGCACCAGTAGAAATATTTGGCAGTCCAGGTCGAGATAGAATTCAAGGAGATGATAATGGCGTGGATATTATCTCTCCTGGTGGTGGTGCAGATATTATCACTTGGACTAATGTTCCACCACAAGGTATTACCGATGAAATCATTGGTTTTATGCCTAATCAAGATAAACTGCAATTTGCTGTAGCCAACTTCGGAGGTATTTCTAATATCATCCCTGTCACTGTTACTCAATTGTTAAGTGATGGCACAAACATTAGTGGGAATAACCTGATTATCTTCGATGAAGGTATCTCATTTGCCGATCGCTCTGAGGTAGATCTAGCATTAGCAGAACAAAACGGTACGTCGGACTTCCCAGCTTTCTTCCTGTACTCCGCTGGCAAAGAAAGGTTCTTAGGTTACGATCCAATTCTCAACAGTGCTGGTGATGCAACAAACATTGCTAAATTTGATGTCGCACCAACCGCAGAAAGTTTTAGTTTCTTCAACTAAGCATCAATCTAGAGACTAAAAATCATGTAGAGACGTTATATATAACGTCTCTACTTTATTTCAGTTTAATTTTCTGCTTCTTCTACTTTCCGACTCCGACAAACTCCCCGAATTACTTGATCCTGCTGACCAAAACTTATATTAATAATTTCCCCGGTTTTTGTGACAATAGTAGCTTGGGTAGGAGAAATAGTAGTAAACAAACCACCAGTTTCATAAGCGCTTCTTTCTGCTTCTGCACGCTGTCTACCAATAAGTTGTTGCCAACCACCTAAACGCGGATTTTTATCATTTTTCCTCGCAGTACAAGCTAACAATTCCTCTTGACTTTGCTCGTTATTTGTTCTATTAGATGGCTCTGTCTGAGCATAGCCAGGAAGAACGAGACTATTCACAGTAATAGCAATTGCGGTGAGGATGACTGTTCTCATATCCAACTTGGGCTTTAGGTGAATAAACTAACGATCGCATTTAAGGTAGCATTGTTCCTAGTTACTGAGAAATAGGTACGTTGTTGCGCTTCAGCGCTCTTATTAGCGCTGAAGCGCAACTACGTACTAAAAGCCGGAGGTTAAAATGTCTACTACCTTTAGCCAAATTCCTATTATTGATTTTGCTCCTTTTATTAATGGTGATGCAAATAGTAAAAATTTAATTGCTAACCAAGTTAATCAAGCTTGTCAAGGAATAGGCTTTATGTATATCAAAAATACTGGCATATCCGAAAATTTAATTAAGCAAGTTTTTAGAGAAGCGAAAATATTTTTTGCTTTGCCAATAACAGTTAAAAATCAATTAGCTTGGTCAGACGAATTTAGTAATCGAGGTTACGTTGGGATTGAAAGAGAACGCCTCAATCCTGAACAACCAGGAGATTTAAAAGAAGCTTTTAATGTGGGCAAAGAAGATAATTCAACTAACTTCAATTTCGGACAAAATAACACTAGTTTAATTTGTAATCCTTGGCCTAGTGGAGAGGAGAATTTCCGAGAAACAGTTTTAAACTTTTATCAAGCTTGCACAGAAACAGCGAACATTATTTTAGAAGCTTTTGCGATCGCCCTTCAACAACCAACAAACTTTTTCACAAATACCCACACAGCCCAAAACCACACCCTACGCTTACTACATTATCCACCTTTACAACAAACACCAAAACCCGGACAAGTAAGAGCAGGTGAACATTCAGATTATGGCAGCATTACCTTATTATTTCAAGATGAAATAGGCGGATTAGAAGTTTGTACAACTGCCGGAAAATGGATTGCTGCACCGACAATTCCCGATACAATTTTAGTGAACACAGGTGACTTAATGCAGCGCTGGACAAATCACGTTTTTTGTTCTACCAAACATCGAGTAATGATTCCTGAAGATGAGAAAAAAGCAGTTTCTCGTTATTCTATTGCTTTTTTCTGCCATCCAAATGATGATACCCTAATTGAAGCTATTTCCAGTTGTGTAAGGGAGGATTTTCCGCAACTTTATCCCCCCATCTCGGCTGGTGATTATTTGCTTAGTCGATTGCAAGCAACCTACTGATTTTAGATTTTCGATTTTAGATTTTAGATAAAACTCTGAAAATCCAAAATCCAAAATCTAAAATTAATTTAGCTGTTAACCAGATGTTCGATCGCATCTGGATGAGTCGGCAATTCCCCAGTAATTACCTCACAACCAGAATCCGTAACCAACACATCGTTTTCAATGCGAATTCCCCGCACATCAGAGAATTGCGCCAAGCGATCCCAATCCACAAACTCTTGGAAAGTTTCGCGGCGATCGGGATAATTCAAAAGTGAAGGAACTTGATAGAAACCAGGTTCAATACTTACCAACATTCCCGATTGTAAAGGACGATCTAAACGGAGGAATTTTAAGCCAAAGCGATCGCTTCTCTTTCGCCCCAACTCATACCCCGACAAATCGCCCAAATCCTCCATATCATGAACATCTAAACCAATTAAATGCCCAATTCCATGAGGGAAAAATGCCGCATGAACATCATTTTCCACCAACTCTTCCACATCACCTTTCAGGATGCCCAACTGTACCAATCCGTAGGTGAGAGTTGTCGCCGCCTGAAGATGAATATCCTTATATTCCACCCCTGGCGCAACTTTAGCGATACAGGCATCATGGGCCGATCGTACCACCTCATAAATATCACGTTGCGTCGGTGAAAACTTACCCGAAACAGGCCAAGTGCGCGTCACATCAGAAGCCCACCCCAGCGCCGTTTCCGCGCCCACATCCACCAGCAACAAATCCCCCGGATTTATCGCCCGGTAATGCTGTTCGTTGTGTAGCACTTCTCCATGAACCGTGACAATGCTGTTATAAGCACAGTTCATTTGCTGGGCTAAAATCACATTTTCCATCGCCGCCCGGACTTGGGCCTCAAACCGGACATGACGAGTCGCCGCCATTCCCGCCCGATGCGCCTGTACCGTACAAGCAGCAGCCTTGCGTAACTCAGCCAAAGCCCCAGCATCGTGAGTTAGCCGCAATTGGACAATAGCATAAGCTAATTCCCAATCAATCCAACTTAAGGAACTAGCCGAATACAGCCAACGATGCAGCATATTTGACTGTTGCTGTTGCAAGTAAACATCTTGAACCGGAATTGTAGCGCTACTGTATGCCCTCGACCACAATTCTGACATTGGGAAAGCGATATTTGCCCCAATCAGTTCCGCAACTTCTTCCCTGAGTAAGCTTTTCCCATGCCACAGTTCATCATCTAAACTGGGTTCATCCATGTACAGTTCCAGCGTTCCTGGTGGTTCCATGCGAATCGCTACATTTTCCAGAGGTATACCAGCAAAGTAAAGAAAATGGCTGCTGGCGCGAAAAGGTAACTTGTTTCCCGGAAAATTCCGAGAACTGCGAACCCCTGACCAGAGGACGACCGGAAACTTAATCATTTTAAAGAGTTTTTGCCGTCTTTTGCGGAGAGTATCAGCAAGGGAAACCCGGCTGCCATTAGTCTCCGCGAAAGAAGCTGTTTGTGTCAGCATAAAAGGAAAATTGTTAATTGACTCCGCTGGCCTTTCGATCGTGAGTTGCATTATCTGAACTAACCCTCCGGGAGCATATCTCTTTGTCAGAATAACAAAAGAGTTAAGTTTGAGAGTAGGACAAAAGAATGACTCTTCAGCCCAATGCTGCGAAAAACAGCATCAAGTTTAGTGATTTGCCAATTGTACAACTACCCGGATTGAGTGCCCAAGACTGCGCCCAACTCTCCGAATGTGGCATCAATACTACTGTGCAATTGTTGGTAAAAGCAAATACCTCGGAAAAGAAATTAGCCTTAGCCAGTCAATTACAGAAACCCATACATCACGTCCAAAAATGGGTAGCATTAGCAGATTTAGCCCGGATTCCCAGCGTCGGCTGTCAATACTGTGGCTTACTGTTACACGCTGGCATCGCCTCAGTCAACCAACTAGCCCAAAGTTCCGCCCACAAAGTACATCAACAAATCTTGAAATTACAAGTTTCCACCATGCAGCGTCGTGACCTTTGTCCCCCTGTCGAAGAAGTTTCTCAGTGGATTCAACAGGCGAAAACACTTTTGAGTAAGTCACAAAAAGCAAGCTAAGAGGGTATGCAGTGAACTCATTTCGGGATTACAAAAATCTAGCTTCTCAGTACATCACTTTTGTTGATTCAGCGTTTTATCCCGACTATCTAGATCAAGCACCAGCACTTTACAAAGTTTTGCCAAATTGGAAATCTAAAACTCCAGCAGATATTTTTATTTCTCGTAACGATCGCACTCCCTTAGTTGTAGGTTTTGCTCGTTACGATACCGATCGAGGCGGAGGACAGGAGGACGATCGCATCAGTGGAAATAGAGATAAAGTTACACAGATTCTCGAATATGCCGAAACCTACAAAATACCTCTAAAAATACTTTTTCTTAATGATGGCCCAGGACTAACTCTTGGTTCAATGTGGAATGATTATGCAGATTTGGAAGACAATGGACAAGGAAAAGTAATGGTATGTACTCTAAAAATGCTAGATGAAAGATTCACCAAAGATTGGCTTGAAAGTTAAGTTTATTTTTCCAAGCTTCAACTGTATTTTCTGGAATAGGTTTTAAATCTGAAGCAATCTCAAAATACATATCCAGTCCACTGTGCAAAATTCTATTTGTATTAATCAAAAGTTCCTGTTTCGGCGTACTTCCATTACCATTAACAAAATCACCCATTGCTTGAGTTCCATTAGCTAAACGATGAACTGTAATGTCCATTGCTAAGGGTGAATTATCTATGCCTATCCACTCTCTTTCTAGTTCCTCTGCAACTGCAACTGTAGTTCCACTTCCCAAAAAAGCATCTAATACAAGATCGCCTTTATTGGAAGAAGCAAGTATAATTCGCTTGAGAAGTTCGGGATTTTTTTCAGTCGGATAACCTGTAATCTTAATATTTTGATTATGAGCATCCTTGAACTCTAGCCAAATATCTTGAACTGCAATACCCTTACTATTATCAAAGTATACTTTCCTTCGAGGATTACCTGTTGGCGACCAATAAATTTCGCCTCTGGCATCCATTTCATCTAAAAGTTTTGGGGTGTATTGCCAATGTTTACCAGGTGGCGGAAGCATACCTCTCCAAGGTTTACCTGTTTCGCCTTTTCTCACTCCAGGTGCATGAATAGGCACTTTTTTGTAGAGTCTTCCTGTCTCTTCTTCTATGTACTGATATTCTTTTTTAGCGGTAGCATCTGTCCAAGCTTCAAAGGGTTGATTCCAGACATAATCATCACTTTTTGTATAAAAAAGAATGTAGTCGGAAATATTTCCGTATTGCTTGCGGGTGTAATTTTTCGGATTGCATTTTTTCCGAGTAATCCAATTCCGAAAGTTCTTCGATCCGAAAATTTCATCCATTAAGACTTTGACAGGAAAAGCCATCTTTTCATCTAAATGGAGATAGATAGATCCACGATCTGCTAATAGTTCTCTCAGTAAAATCAAACGTTGGCGAATAAATTCTAAATAATCTGCTCCGTCAAGAAAATCGTGATAGGCATGAGTTTGTTTTCTAGACTCAAATCCTAGTCCGGTAGCGTAAGGTGGATCGATATAAATTAATCCAACTTTTCCCGCAATATTAGGATTATCTAATAAAGCCCGAATAACTCTTAAATTCTCTCCGTAAATTAGCTGATTTTTCGGTTGTTTATCTAAGCTGATAACTCGATGTAGTTCGGCTGGAGGAGTATTAAATATTTCTGTAATAGAGGCTTTTCCTTCATATTCTAAGCGAAATGATTGCTTAGGATTAGTCTTCAAGTTATCTTTGTTTTTAGTTTTCCCTGGTATTCCTGTTGCCATTTAACTGTTAATTCTTTTAGATTCATCAATTAAATTTAGCACTTCTTGTTCTACAATTTTCGATCGCACTAAATCTAACCCATCTTGGTCTGCTAATGCAATAATCTCCATTATGTATTCCCGCACCTGCTGGGCAATATCAGGTTGCCATTGACGCACTTTCATATCAAGTTCTTGAATTAAAGCATCCATAACAAACTTTTTAGCAATAATGAGTTATCAGGAAAATTCTTTAAGCAAATCCTCAACGAGTTGGGGAGAGACACGGAAATTTGTAGTTTGCAACAGTTGTTTCAAAGTCTCAGGAAAGTCAATCCATTTCCGCCTACCTGCCTCACCCAAAATCCCTAATAGACCAGTAATTTTGATGCCAAGCTGTTGAGCAATTTGACGAGCCGCTAAATCATCAACAATAAGTAAATCAGCTTGTAGGGACTGAGCGAGAAGAATAGCAGCCTGTTCACCAGCTTGTAGACGTTGTAAAGGAGCATAATTTCCTGGGGGAACTGTGCGAATTTCAAGCCATTGAGGAGGTTTAGCTATCCAGTCTTGTAGTACAATTGGCGCACCTGTGGCTTGCATTTCGGCTTGAACAACATCAGGAATAATTAAGTTTGAGTAGAGGCGTGGTAATAGGTCAAGTTGGTTGATAAGTAGTAAGTAGAGAATAGGTGAAGTATCAGAAATGACAATCATCGGAAATGTTCACCCCTGCTCAAGCTGTTGAAGCGTTTGCAGGTCTTGCTGGAAGTCAATAATGCTGTAATGAAGATAAGCTCTATGTTGTTTGAGGAAAGCATCGACTTCAAAACGGTTGAGGTTAAGAATACGTCCGACTTCAGCACTGGTCAAGTTTTGTGCTTTGTAAGCTTCCACAACTAGGATTTCTAGGATACGTTGGGAGAAGTTCTCTAAATCAGGTTTGAGTTTTTGGATGTATTCATCTGGAATATCAATGGTGATTTGCATCGGTAAGTTTTGGAATATGGCTTTGTTTACGAGTCTAACATTGGAGAATGAAAATACTTTACGCTGTCTTACGTAAGTCCTAAATCAACCAGTCACACTTCACCAGGTTTCGGATTCATCAATTAAATCTAACACTTCTTGTTCTACAATTTTCGATCGCACCAAATCCAACCCACCTTCATCTGCTAATTCAATAACCTCCTTTATGTATTGCCGTACTTGTTGGGCAATTTCAGGTTGCCATTGACGCAGTTTCAGATCAAGTTCTTGAATTAAAACATCCATTACAGATTTTGATTTCCTTAAATACCCAGTTATATTTTAACTGAGTTCATCAATCTAGAAACCCGATTTCTTCAAGAAACCGAGTTTCTTTTTGTTCAAATAACAAAACCTAATTAAACCTAGATAACAATTCTTCACGGGATAACTGCAACAACAAAGCAGTTGAATCTGCGGGCGGTAAAGCTAACAAAGGCTCAATAATTCCCCTTAGTTCATCATCCAACTCTCCAAATTTCGCACACAACAAATTTTCCACAAAAATTCGTTGTCCTTGCTCAATACCTTGCTCGATACCTTGCTCGATACCTTGCTGAGTAGCTTCAGCCAAACGTTGCTCATAAAGTGGTGACAACTGCATAATTAAATCCTGCTCCTCCGGCTCTAAATTTTGGCTTACTTCTAATATAGTCTTGAGGTTACTTAATAACTCCAACACCACAACCCGCAAAGGATCATTTTCGGGAATTTTTGCCAAATCATCAATAGCTTCTTGCTGCACTCTCCCCTTACCTAAAAGGCGTAACCAAAGAGTTTCTTGAGTTTTCGGTAATTGATGAATTACCACAATACCCGCTTTCCAATGTGCTGGGAAAAAATAAACTCCGCTGCCCCAGTTTTCTACGTCAAGTGTAGCGCCAAAACCCGATAAAAGAGCCTCTGATGCTGTAGGAGAAATTATCCAAAGAAAAGGTAAATCTGTCTCTTCAATACGAGTATTATTTCGCCTTGCTTGACGTTCCAAAAAAGCAAAAACATCAAACAATTTGCCCATACAGCTACGAACATCACCCAAATTAATCGCATTCCGGTAAGGTTCAAAAATCGCCGCAGTAGCCGCCAAGCGTCCTAATAATCCCAACTGGGTAGCAGGTGCAACCTCCGTCTTTGGGGCAAACCAAACATCGATTTCTCGCACTTCACCCGCAATATTACGACTTGTTTCCACCTCTCCTAAAGGTGATAACAATTCTTTCAGATAATCTTTGGCAAATTGGTCATAAGGAAAAACAGTCATTCGATTAGATTAAAATTAACCTTTTGCTAAAACTCCATTTAAGAAAATGTCGGCTATACCTTCTGCCATTTCTTTCATTTCTTGGGGTGAAGCTTGGGGTTCCATTATTGTATTGTGGCTGAAACCTGCGATCGCAAACATTCCCACAAATACCTGTGCCACAATTCGCGGATTCATCTGGCGATAAATTCCCTTTTCCATCGCTGTTTCAAAGAAAGCTTCTGCTACATCTGTCATTTTATCAATTACTTCCGATTGGACGCGATTTCGCAAATCTTCATGAAACTGCGCTTCCATAAAACAAACTCGCATTAAATCACCATTTTTATGGAAATTTAACATCCTGCGCCGCATCACTTGCCCTACAGCTTCATAACTTCCCATCTCACTTAATTCTGTCAGCAAATCCGTGAGAATTTCCACCCAACCTTGAGTCGCCACTTCTATTAAAATCGCCTTCTTACTGGGAAAATGCCTAAACACTGTTCCTTCAGCAACTCCAGCTGCCGTAGCCAAATCGCGAGTCGTTGTGCCATCATATCCCTGACGAGCAAATAACTTTTGTGCCGCCTTAATGATTCGGTTGCGCGTCGCATCTTCTGACTGAGGCTGAGGATTTTTGTGCAAAATTCCCATAGTTAGTAATTTGTGTATCTTAACTGAAGTGAAAACTGATTAAATATGGCTGAGTTCGATCTTCAGCAGGGAGATTTCCCTGTTGGAAGTAAACTGTCGAGAAGTATTAGCATTTGCCACAGCTATAATTACCTCATACTAACCTGTTATGACCCAGGTTGCCTCTATTTCCCTAATCTGATTTTGCAGATGCAAAACCAAGGTTGGCTCAGTAATTGCAGCTATTAGGATAAGATAATCTTTAAGGATAAACAGGAGCGATCGCACAAAACTTTACTTTTTTTTATGAAAAAACATCTTAACTCCCTCTATCTTGCTGAAAAATTATGCTAACTATAAATTTGTGAAATCAATCAAAAGGTGATTTTCTGATTTTTAGTTTTAAATTTTGAATTGCTGATGTTGTTACTGACACACAAAATCAGCATAATTACTAAATAGTCACCAAAAAAACATCCGTAGGGAAGCAATTATCAAGCCAGCATCCCCACGTATTTGATCTGGGAAAACAATGTCTCTATCCTCTTTTATGCTAAGGCTCATATCCTTTCTATGCGCTGTAATGCTATGGTGTGGAATAACACCAGGAATCGCCCTGGCTCTTACTCAAAACCCAGGAACAGCTGATTCAATTGGGCCATATCTAGATCGAGTCATGCAGCGCATCACCGAGTTTAAACTAGATAATGGCATGAAATTTATAGTCTTGGAAAGAAACCAGGCACCAGTAGTTTCCTTCTTAACTTATGCTGATGTCGGTGGTGCAAATGAACCAGAAGGTAAAACTGGTGTGGCACACTTTTTAGAACATTTAGCTTTTAAAGGTACCACACGCATTGGCACTAAAGATTACCAAGCAGAAAAACCTATCTTGGATAAATTAGATAGTTTATGGCAACAAATTCAATCAGCTAAAGCCGCAGGTAAACAACAAGAAGTTACCCAATTACAAGCAGAATTTCAGAAAGTTGAAGCTCAAGCAGCTGAACTTGTTAAACAAAACGAACTAGGTCAAATTGTCGAAAGATCTGGCGGTGTCGGTTTAAATGCTACTACTTCTACCGATGCTACTCGCTATTTCTATAGTTTCCCGGCTAACAAACTAGAATTGTGGATGTCTTTGGAATCGGAAAGATTTTTAGAACCCGTGTTTCGCGAGTTTTTTAAAGAAAAAGAAGTCATCTTGGAAGAACGCAGAATGCGGGTAGAAAATTCCCCCGTTGGCATGATGATTGAAGCTTTTATTGACAAAGCTTACAAAGTTCATCCTTATCGCCGTCCGGTGATTGGTTACGATCGAGATTTGCTGAATTTAACTAGGGAAGATGTTCAGCAATTTTTCGATACTTACTATGTTCCTGGCAATTTAACATTGGCAGTGGTTGGTGATGTTAAAGCAGCAGAAGTAAAGCGACTCGCTGAAATTTATTTTGGTCGCTATCCAGCTAAACCCACACCAAAAGATGATTTACCAGCTGAACCGAAACAAACGGAAACTAGGGAAGTAACTCTGCGTTTACCTACCCAACCTTGGTACTTAGAAGGTTATCATCAACCAGCAATTAATCATCCTGATTATGTGGTGTATCAATTAATTGGTAGTTTGCTGAGTGATGGGCGTACCTCTCGTTTGTATAAGTCTTTGGTGGAACAGCAAAGAATTGCTTTGACGGCTCAAGGTTTTAGTGGTTTTCCAGGTGATAAATATCCATCAATGATGTTGTTTTATGCTTTAACAGCACCCGGTCATACTGTTGATGAAGTCGCCAAAGCTTTGCAAGCAGAAATTAGTAAATTGAAAATTGAGCCAGTTTCGGCAATGGAATTGGAGAGGGTAAAAACTCAAGCTAGAGCAGGGTTATTGCGATCGCTAGATTCTAATTCCGGTATGGCTTCTTTGTTAGTAGAATATGAAGTGAAAACAGGTAGTTGGGAAAATTTGTTTAAGGAATTGGAAGCTATCGAAGCTGTGACTCCGGCTGATATTCAACGAGTAGCTAACGCAACTTTTGTCCCAGAAAATCGTACTATTGGTCGTCTGCTACCGAAGGAGAGTTAAAAATGATTGAACCGCAGAGACGCAGAGGACACAGAGGGAATTTTTCCATGTCACGAAAAGGTTTTAAAGATAAAAGACGGAGAGGTTTTTCTTTGTTGAGCATACGTTATAAATGGCTTGTGGGAATTTTTTCCTTAGTGGTTACTTTGGGTTTTTTAGTTTTTAATTTTGACTTTTCGGTAGCAGCAACTACAGCGAAACATTACACAGAATTGAAATTTCCGCCCTTGCCAGAAATTCAGATTCCTAGTTACACCCGCTTTCAATTAAATAATGGCATGATCGTGTATCTGATGGAAGATCGCGAACTACCTTTGGTTAGCGGATCTGCTGTAATTCGGACTGGCGATCGCTGGGAACCCGCTGATAAAATTGGTTTAGCTGGAATCACTGGCGCAGTAATGCGAAGTGGGGGAACAAAAACACATCCACCCGATGAATTAAATCAATTGTTAGAGCAACGTGCTGCTTCTGTAGAAAGTTCGATCGGGGAAGTTTCTGGTAGTGCTAGCTTTAACAGTTTAACTAAAGATTTGCCGGAAGTTTTTAGTTTGTTTGCAGAAGTTCTCCGGGAACCAGCTTTTCCCCAAGACAAAATAGAATTGGCAAAAACTCAAGTTAAAGGCGATATTGCTAGGCGTAATGATGACCCAGATTCGATCGCAGGTCGGGAATTTCAAAAACTCATGTACGGGGAACAAAGCCCTTACGCCCGTACAGTAGAATACGCCACAATTAACAATATTTCTCGTGAAGATTTGCTGAATTTCTATCAAAAATACTACTATCCCAACAACATAATTTTAGGCGTTGTGGGAGATTTTGATAGTAAAACAATGCGTCAACTGATTGAAAGCAAGTTTGGTGATTGGCAAAAGAATAATCAGCTAAAAGTTCCTCCATTACCAGAAGTTTCTCAAGCAAAAACCGGAGGAATTTTCATGGTTAATCAACCCCAAATGACCCAAAGTTACGTGCAAATGGGACATTTAGGAGGTTTACTTAATAATCCTGATTATCCGGCGCTAGATGTGATGAGTGGGGTTTTGGATGGTTTTGGTGGGAGATTGTTTAACCAAGTGCGATCGCGCCAAGGTTTAGCTTACAGTGTTTATGGTTCTTGGAGCGCCCGCTTTGATTACCCAGGTGTCTTTGTCGCAGGCGGACAAACTCGTTCCGACGCTACCGTACCCTTCATTAAATCAATCCTCGCAGAAATTAAGCGCATCCAAACCGAACCAGTCACCCCAGAAGAACTCGCCCTCGCCAAAGATTCGGTGTTAAACTCCTTCGTGTTTAACTTCCAAAAACCAGCCCAAACACTCTCCCGGTTAATTCGCTACGAGTATTACGGCTACCCCCCCGACTTCCTCTTCCGCTACCAGCGCAACATAGAAGCAACCACCGCAGCTGATGTCCAGCGTGTCGCCCAAAAATACCTCCAACCAGAAAAGTTAGCCACTTTAGTAGTTGGAAATGCTTCTGCAATTCAACCTCCACTAACAACTTTAGCCGCAGAAGTTACCAACGTAGATATCACAATTCCACCCCCGACAACTGCTGCATCAAAACGATAAATTCGCAAAAAATCAAAAATTTTGGGAGAGGAGTTAAGGCTTTATCTCCCAATTTTTTTGATTTTCTAAGTTGCATAAATAGTGTCAACTCCTAAACCTATCTAACAACTCATCTCGCGATAATTCTATCAGCAATCGGGTAAATTCTTCTGGTGGTAATTCTAACAAAGGTTCGATAATTGACCTCATTTCCTCATCCAAAACACCAAAGCGAACGCGCAGCATATTTTCTACAACCAAGCGTTCGCCTTGCTGAATTCCTCTTTCAATACCTTGTTCTAAGCCTGATTGTACAGCTGCATCCAACCTTTCTAAATAAAGTGGCGATAATTCCATAATTAACTCCCTATCTTCTGAATCTAAATTTTGATTAGCTTCTAAGGTAACGCGCAGGCTATATAATAACTCTAGCGCATTAATTCGTAAGGGATTATCTTCTGCTAGTGCAACTAGTTCATTAATTGCTTGGGTTTGTGTTCTTCCCTTACCAAGAATTCTTAACCATAGTGTTTCTGCTGTGGGGGGTAACTGGTGGATGGCTACGATCGCAGTTTTAAAATACTCAGGAATAAAATAAATTCCTGGTAGCCAGTTTTCTAGATCGGGAATTGCTCGACAGCCATCTAATAAAAGTGGTGAGGCGGTGGGAGTAAGAATCCATAAGTTTGGTAATTCACTGTCATTGATGCGACTATTTGACCGTTTTGCTTGACGTTCTAAATCCGCATAAACATCAAATAACTTACTCATGCAACTGCGAACTTGGCTAGCAGTAACTGCATTGCGAAATGGTTCAAAAATAGCTGGTTTTGTAGCAAATCTTCCTAATAATCCCAAGGTTTCCGATGCTGTATTTAATGTTGATGACGGGGTAAACCATACATCAATTTCTCTCACTTCTCCAGCAACATTGCGGCTGGTTTCTACTTGTCCTAAAGGGGTTAATAATTCTTTTAAGTACTCTTTAGCAAATTGGTCGTGTGGAAACCTAGTCATGATATTTAAATTTTAAAAATTCTGATTATATCTTCGGGATTTTCAGATTAGATTAAGATATCTAAAAAACCTGGTTTTGTCGTTAAATTGCTATAGTCTTTGTTGCGAGTTACATAACTCCATAAATCGCCCAAATTGCCATCCCACGTAAATAATAACTAGCCCGAAAAGTACCAGCAGCAGTAATAGCTTCTGGGGTACGAAATTGCAAACCATTTTGGTAAATCTGCTGAACTACTGCTTCAGTAATTTGCCATGCTTCCTGCTGCATTCCCATTTGCCACATAAAAGCAGATACACCAAAGTTAATTCCTGTCCAAATTTCTAAAGGATGGGTAGCTTTGGGGTTTTCTGGCGAACCATCAGGTTTAACACCATTAGCAGCGCCAAGTGGTGAATTAGGAAATTGCTTGCTTGCTTGTAAATTATTGAATTTTACGAAACAGGAATCATAAACTTTTTTCAGCGCACTAATAACACATTCTTCGGGTACAATATCGGGTAATCCTAATAACCGACAATAAAACTGACCGCATAATTGATCTGTCATAACTACATCGGAATTACTTTCACTATCTAAACGATAATATTCACCATTCCACAATTTTTCTTGGTATACTTTTTGAGCTTGTTGATACCAACTCTCATAAATAAGCTTTTGTTCCTCCCAACTCTTCTCTGCGTCCTCTGCGCCTCTGCGGTTTTGAATTAAGATATCACAAATGGCGATCGCACTTTGCAAAGCCGCCAACCACAACCCACCACAATAAGCACTCACACCCTGCAACCGCCAATCATCAAAAGTTTGATCCGGCGCACCAGAATTTTCCGGTATCCCATCCCCATCTAAATCAAAAGTTTTCAAATAAGCCAATGTATTAACAATACTGGGAAAACTTTCCTCTAAAAACTCAATATCCTTCCTTCCAGTAAACACAAAATAACGATAAACTTGCAACACAAAATCGCAGGGTAAATCCTTCCACAAATTGCAATCTTGATAACTAGTGTAATTAGTTTTCTCCCAAGGATGCTCATTAGGTGCGCCTAAATCATGGGGAGTTGCATCAGCAATTTTCCGCACAGCTGACGCTTGATTATAACCAATAATTCGCTCTTTATCATCAAAAGTTGGAATTGCCCTAGAGTATGCTTCTAATACTGCTTTATCCAGTTTAGGCCACAGCATGACGATCGGAAAAGAACCATAAAGCCTCACATCTAAACTTTCATACCAACGATAATCAATACATTCTAAAATGCCAAATTGACCGATCGGATCGGTTTCCGAAGCAGCAGTCCAAAGAGTTCCCCCACTAGTCAAATTATACAACTCATTAAACAACGCCATTTTAAACCAATTAGGCAAATCTTCCCGTGATAAAATTCGTTCTTGCCAATCAACAATTCTCTCTTTCCAAGTGTCGTAATGCTTCAAAGCAGTGCGAATCATCGACCAAGAATTCTTGCCATTTCTTCCATAAAAATCTGTGTAACGCCGATAATAAGTTACCTCATCAGCAAATTCCGTAATCGGAAAATCCCAAGCTAAAATAAAGGGAATTTGGCGCGTTTTTCCTGGTCTAACTGTTAGCCTAATTGCCATTGCTATGCCAATTTGTTCTCCGGGATCTGCGGGTATTTCATTTTCTATATCTGGCAAAGAACCATCTTGAGCGAAATTTTGCCAAATATCATTGCCATCGCCAGCGGGATTCCAACGGGTGTGGTGAAAAACTTCTAAACTGGGATTAGCGAGAGTTGCGATCGCCCATTGTCCCTCTTCCTCTCGCACATCCTCACCCAATCTTACCCGATCCAACAAACAACCAACCCGATATTGTTCCTCAATCCATTGATTAAAATTACCAGTACTATCGCCTATCCTTGGTTGATAATCATAAACCGGACTACCATCATCTCGCACCCGCACTTCTTTAGTTTTGAAATAATTAGTAAACCAACCGACAATATTTTGCCAAGTTATCATAATACTAACAGTAATTGGCTGGTCGGTAGGATTATGAATACTCCAATTAAAAATTGCGATCGGATAAGAACTTTCCTGATAATTCCCCGCCCAAATTGGTGAAAACTGCTCGCAAATCAACTGCGATTTTAATACATTTTCATAAACAAACCAACTGCGCGGATAAAGCGCATGATAAGTCCCGGAATTATTTTCTGGATACCAATTCCAAGCTGACAAACTCCCATCTTCCGGCGGTTTTGTACACAAAGTATATGCTTTTCCCGGTTCATTTCCTACCTGTTCAAACACACTAAATTGACAAGCCGGAATATTTTGAAAAGTGTGTTCTCCCGCATCCAAATGCCAAAGGTTAAAATCTCCTCGTGAAGAACGACCAATACAACCCGCACCAAAACCACCTAACGGCGCACCATGCCAAGGGCCATCATCTAAATTACTAGAATAGCGTACTTTGTAGTAATTTTCCCAACCCAAACCGATCGCACGTTGCCAAGTATAAGGAGGGATTTTTAATTCGTCGGTCATTGGTTATTTGTCATTGGTCATTGGTCATTTGTTATTTGTTATAGCATGGTTTTTAGCCCAAAATCGTTTAATTTCTGGGATTTTCCCAAACATGAGATTGTGCGTCATCTGCCATTAGTTAGTTGTCAATTCTAATTTTTCATATTTGCACAAATGACCAATGACAAATGACCCATAACTATCGATCGATCGCAACTTGCCCAGAGCCTCTTTGATTCACAGGAGATTGGTTATAGTAGCGATTGTAAGAATCATGCCAACGAGTAGTATAACTCTTCACACCATTAGCAACTAAACCCAAAATTGGCGTTCCAGAAATTTTCAACGTATCTAATGCTTGCATTAACGGATAACGATCGGCTTTTCCTAGTCCCACAACTAAAATTACCCCATCAGTAGGAGTTGCCAAAATACTAGCATCTGCAAAACCAACTAAAGGCGGAGTGTCATAAATAACTAAGTCGAAAGCTGACTGAAAATCAGCCATCAAAGTCTGCATTTTTTCTGAAGATAACAAACGAGTCGGGTCAGGGGGAATTTGTCCCGCCGTCAGAACAAATAAATTTTCTTCCTCCGAGTAATTCTGAACTACCTCATGAAAATCTAAATCTTCAGAAGAAATTAAATTAGTTAATCCCTGCATATTAGGCAAACCTAATCTTTTGTGAATTTGGGGACGGCGTAAATCA
This sequence comes from Floridaenema aerugineum BLCC-F46, assembly GCF_041929345.1. NCBI lineage: Bacteria > Bacillati > Cyanobacteriota > Cyanophyceae > Aerosakkonematales > Aerosakkonemataceae > Floridanema > Floridanema aerugineum. The sequence goes on along the minus strand of NZ_JBHFNQ010000196.1, from coordinate 27,563 downwards.
GCATCTACTAATAACACCCGTTGTCCCATTGCTGCTGCTGCTTGCGCCAAATGCAAAGATATTACTGTTTTACCTTCTGCGGGAGTCGATGAACTAATTACTAAACTTCGGATTGGCATATCCGTAGTCAGCAGACGGATATTAGTATAAAGAGATCGGAAAGATTCCACAAATTGAGAAGCTTTATACCGAGAATGGCCTCTAGTATTTTCAGTAGCTAATGCCAATTCTGAGTGTGGTAATAATAAACCATCCGCCTCAGAATTGTCCCCCGGAGCGACTTTTTTCAACCCCTTACTAAAGGGAATTACCCCTAACAAAGGCATTCCAGTTTGGTTTTTCAAATCTTCCGCAGAATGGAATACATTATCGAGCATTTCCACTAACCAAGCTGCGCCAGCACCTAAGAGCAACCCAGCAATTACGCCCAACATTATATTACGATATTTGTCAGGAGAAATTGGGTAACTTTGATTAGGAGCATCAATTAATTGCCAAGGAGTCGCCTTTTGCGCCGCTTCAATTTCTAGGTTTTCTCTAGTAGATAAAAACCTCAATAAGCTTTCCGTTGTCACCTTTAATTCTCGCTGCAAATCTGTATATTCACGAGCGCGAATTGGCATTTGTTTGAATTCTTGTACTAGGAGTTCTTCAGCGCGTTTTAAGGCTTGATTCCGCACTTCTAAAACTTTAATTTGATTTGTCGCATCCACAAATTGCTGAGTTAAAGATAGTCGGATTGAGTTTTGATTGCTGAGCCTTTGCGTATTGACTGTATTAGGAGAAAGAGTATTACCGATAACTTTTTGGCTTTCTTGAGCAATCAAAGGTAACAGCTTTTGTCTTTTTTCCTTGAGTGTAGTAAGCATGGGACTATCTTCTGTGAATCTCACAGATTCTGTCGCCAGTTTTGTTTCTACTTCTTGCAATTCAGAGAGTAATTTTTGATATCGGGGAGCTTCACTCAAAGCCGATGCTACGATCGCTTCATTGGGCTGTAATCCTAACTGTCCTTGCAACAAAGTATAAAGCGATCGCAACTCGTTTAACTTAGTATTTGCTTCCACTTGTTGTGCTTCAATTCCCGAAATTCTATTTCCTAATTCTTGCGCCTTTTGTTCGGGATCGATAAAATTATACTCTTGCCTAAACTTCTGTAATCTTGCTTGTAGCGCATTTACCCGTTCTTGCAAATTTGGTAACTGTTGTTTAACAAAATCAATTCCTTGGCGCACATCACTTTGGCGCTGTTGCTGACTATAATCCAAGTAACCATCAGCAATAATTTGTAGAATTCTCTCTGCTCTTTTCGGATCGCTATCTTTATAACGCACCTCAATAATTTTGGTTTGTCCCAAACGGTTAATCATTAAACTGGATACCAAAGAACCATAGTTAATCTCTGGATATTCAGCCTTTATTTTCTTAACAATACCATCCATTACGCTTGGACTGCGTAACACTTCTGTTTGGGTATCATAATCTAAAATAGAATATACAATTGCACCGAAATTTTGCGCCACCTTAGTTTCGGCTGTAATTGGTTCCACCAAAACGCGAAACTTCCCTTCATAAACAGGTGGTGTATTCCAAGCCCTTGTTCCCATAAGTGCTGACACAGCGATCGCCACACTAGCCACAACCAAAGCGCGACGACGTAAAATTCCTAAAACCTGCCTTAAATCTAACTTATTTGCCTCTTCTTCATGTACCTGCTCAGGATAAATATAAGGCAAAGAATGAGGATTTTTCCCATTAATATTGTTCGAGTATATCGGTTGAGCGTATGGCTTAATTTTCATTTCTTCATTGCCTCCTTTATCAGTAAACTTAAGTCAATTATCCTGAGAATTTCCCACCTGAACCACCAACTACCGACCCGAAAAAATTGCACATCCTTAACTCTAAAATATCAACTCCTCCTACAGACCATCAAAAATACGGATTAAGTTAAAGATCGAGAAGAAATTACTAATTGGATCTAACCAAATTCGCAACCCATCCGTGACTTGTGCTGCAAAAGAGCGATTCACCACAATAACGTCATTATCCCGAAGAATCGGATTTTCGTTCTCATTGATCCCTCTGGAAAAATTAATCGTAATATTTCGTTTAGTCACTGTACCATTGGGATTCAAGCGGAGCAATTCCACATAAGAACTGCGGGCGCGAGTTGGATTAAAACCTCCGGCTGCTAACAACGCTTGATTTAAAGAAGTATTAGTTGGTACTTGTAAAACCCCGCTCCGGACAACTTCTCCCACCACATTCACCCTGATAGTAGCTGGAGAGAGACTGCTCGATGCAATTTGTGGCGCTTCTGAGGGATCGACATTCTGCGCCGTAGGGACAAAAATTGTATCTCCTTGTTGCAGGATTAAATCTTGAGAGCGATCGCCCGACTGCAACAATTGCCAGAAATTTGATACTAAAATTTGTTGTGTCCCCAACCTAGTACTACGGCGAATTTCAATCCGGCGAACATCCGCTAAAGGCGTAATACCCCCCGCCTGTTGAATCGCTTGAGACAATGTAGGTAATCCCGCAAAAGAAGGTAACGCCCCCGGAACGCCCTGTGCAGGTCTAAACGGTTGAATCAGATAAGTTCCAGGACGTGATACCTCACCCACCACAGCTACGTTCAAAGGTTGGGAAGGATCGGCAGCAATACTAGAAGAAACAATCTCTAAAGATTGGGCTACTGGTAGAGGTGCAGTTGCAGTGGGAACAACGATCGAATCTCCTTCTTGCAAAAAGATATCCTGACGGCGATCGCCACCCTGCAACAACTGTTGTAAATTTATAGTAATTGTCTGGATAGTGCCATCACGAGTAATCCGGCGCAACTGCACGTTAGTAATATCAGCAGTTTGGTTAATTCCCCCAGCAGCTTGCAGCGCCCGTGACAAAGTTGGCGGCGAACCTGTTTGTGTTGGTTGTACACTGTAAGGGCCAGGACGAGTCACTTCCCCCACCACAACTATATTAATCGGCTGATTTTGGGTTGGTGCCAGAGTACTATTGGTAATTTGGAAACTTCGATCGGGGCTAATACTTGGCGAAGTGGGAATCACGATCGTATCACCCTGTTGTAATACCAAATCCTGACGGCGATCGCCACCCTGCAAAACTTGATTCAAATTTACCCCAATAATCTGTTCTCTACCCCCTCTAGTAAAGCGACGCAGCTGCACCCGATTCAAATCCGCCGCTTGCGTCACACCCCCAGCCACTTGAATCGCCCGTGATATAGTTGGGAAAGCTCCTGTTTGGTCTGGTTGAACGATCACCGGACCCGGACGAATCACTTCTCCGGCAACTAAAATATTCAAAGGTACATTTTGTACCGGAGCAATATTAGATCTAACGATATCCTGCGCCGCTGTTAAATTAATACTCGTTGCCGTGGGAATAAATAAACTGTCTCCATCCCGCAAAGTGATATCTTCGCAGAGTTCGCCTCTTGTCACCAATCCGAAAACATCTAAATTAATTGTTCCCAAACCCGGTCTGAGCAATCTCACTTGACGCAAATTTGCTGACTGCGTAATTCCCCCGGCTAAAGTTATGGCTTGTGATAATGTTGGAAATTGAAAACCTGCGCCACCAGCGCCACCCGCAGCAGCTAGAGGAATAATATAAGAACCACTACGATTTACTTCTCCGGCGATCGCTACTTGTACAGGTCTAGGTGCTACTAAATTAACAGTTACGATCGGTCTTCGCAAAAATCGCGCATACCGTGAAGAAATTAAATTAGACGCTTGTTCCAACGTCAAACCTTGAACTGACACAGTTCCAATCAGCGCCAAGTTAACTGTCCCATTCACCAAAACCTGATATTCTCGACTATATTCGGGAACATTGAAGATATCTAGAGCAATGCGATCGCCCGCACCCAAAGTATAAGCTGGTTCCGGCCCAAAACGACCGCTACCTGGACGGCAATTAGTCACCGTTCCCGCTGGTGCTTGTGCCCACCCCACTTGGGGAACTGTTAACACCAGCATTGACAAAGCAATTACCAAACTTTTCTGGTTAATCAACGACAGTTTAACACTTCTGATGTGTTTTGCTCCGGGGCTGTTCGTTTGGGAAAGCGATTTTTTCAACATTACTTTAACAGTGTCACTAAAAATTTTGCAGAGGTTGTCAGTAATAGATAGTCAAATCAAGTTCGCCAGTTCCTCACCAGCAGAATTACAAGTGTCCAAAACTTAGAAATCACCTGAGAGAAAGCAACTTCTCTAACTTTTGTAACTTTTTTCTTCCCTATGGGATTTAATACATAATTTTGGCGCATTTGTCAAAAAAAATATAACTAGTCTTCAACCGTTCCCCGGTCAAACCAGATTATAGCCCATCAACATATTGCCGTAACTTTTGCTCAAGTTCCTTTAAATAGAACCATTCCCAGAATGCTAAACTTCTTTACAGACATACACATCCCCGATCGGACTTTCCCTACCATAGTTCCTGACAAACTGACGGAACTAGCACCCTAATACCTCTTGATATACTGCCACATTTACAGCAAAGTAGTCTAATTTTGCCGCAAATATCCAAATAATTTAATGTATGGTTAATTGTTCCTGCTGGCGATCGTACTCCCAAAAAGCAATAAAACTCTCCCAAAATTCCTCTGCATTCATCTGCCGTTAAAAATCTAAGCTGGGGACTTTGGCAAGAAGACTAGTAAATTTTATCTTATAAATTAACCTACAGCTTTGCTCCCACTTTACCACCTAATTTCCCGCAGCAATTTAAACAAAGCTGATTAAAAAACCAGAATATCTAAATATTTTAAGCCCGTCTTAAAAGTTTAGCTTCCTCACCCGGAGAATCTTCAAAAATTGCTCCACGTTCAATTAAATCACGCTTCATTGCCGCAGAAATTCCTAAATTATTCCTGAATCTAGCGTTTTCTACTTTAGCGCCACTTAAGTCCGCACCTATTAAATTAGCTTTAACTAATCTGGCACCATTCAAGTTGGCAAATTCGAGATCGGCATTACTTAAATCGGCATTACTTAAATCTCGACCTGCGGCTCCTTGATTAATAATTTCCCAAACTAAACGCCACTTACTATCAAGTTTTGTCTTTTCGTTAATTTTGGCACGGCTCAGGTTGGCACCGCTCAGATTGGCACGGCTCAGGTTGGCATCCCTCAAGTTGGCACCGCTCAGATTGGCACGGCTCAGGTTGGCATCGCTCAGATTGGCACGGCTCAAGTTGGCATCGCTCAGGTTGGCACGGCTCAGGTTGGCACGGCTCAGGTTGGCATCGCCCAGGTATGCACCGCTCAGGTCGGCATCGCTCAGGTCGGCATCGCTCAGGTTGGCATCGCTCAGGTATGCACGGCTCAGGTTGGCTCCAGCAAAGTCTTCTTTAACATTCAAATCTGCAATTTTCGCCAACTGTAAAAAGTCATTTGTTTTTGCATCAATAACTTGTTGAATTAAGTCTTGAAGTTCTTAGAGAGAGTCTTCATTAGCCATATTGCAACTCCATCCGACTGAGATAGGGCTGAAACTTTGACTTTAGCAAATATTGTTCTATTAGTCTTTTTGTAATGCTCTGCTTATTCACATCAATAAGATCAATATTTTCTGCATATAATCCCTCAATATCAATTAAATGTACATCTCGTAATAAAACCTCAAAAGTTGCTTCCACAGAACAAGGCTGTTTTACCAAATTCAAAGTTCCCAATCTTTCACTTTCAATAGAACCTTTCAAAACCGCAGCAAAATTTTTTAATCTAAACACCCATGCAGGAGTTGTCATCGAACCATTTGTCGTTATCTCACACAGAGGAACAGGAAAATTTTTTATTTCTCCTGTTTCACTCTCGACAGACAGTTCTAATAATCCAGTCAAATTTCGACTTTCTTCAGGAATATCACCATTTTCCAGCCTGAGTTTCAACTCCCCACCTTTTAAACCAAACTTAATCCGACCGTTAAGAAACGGTTCCCACTGTTCATTAAATATAATTGTTAAATGCAGGTCTTTCTGTTTAGCTTGAACCAGAATATCTTCCAATTTCATGTATAAACAATTCGGACATCTGTTTTCCGGCTCTGGCTGAGGCATTTTCCCAGGTAGCTGTTGCATCGTCAAGCTAAAAAGGTTTATCTAACAACTAACCTATCACAAAGCTAAAATCCCACTCTGCCATTTAGAAAAAAGTTATACTTTCACCGCGTTAGATATATCCTGCGGAAAAATTGCCCCTCGCTTTTCTAAGTCAGATTTGTCCGCCTCAGAAATCCCCGCATTTTTACCAAATACAGCTTTTTCCACCTTAGCACTTGCTAAATTAGCACCACTCAAATCAGCACCTTCTAAATAAGCATTACTCAAATCAGCATTAATCAAATCAGCACCGCTTAAATTAGCATTTCTGAAATCAGCATGACTCAAGTCAGCATCCATCAACAAAGCGTTGCTTAAATTGCAGTAATTTAATTCAGCACGGCTAAGTTTAGCTTGAATTAATTTGGCATTACTTAAGTTGGCAAAACTCAAATCAGCACGACTCAAATCAGCATGACTCAAGTCAGCATCGCTGAGGTTAAAACGCCTCATATTACAACCAACAGCTTTCGCCCCAAAGCAATTCGCTCCCACCAAATCTTCAGCCGGATTGAAACCTGCTATTTTCACTAATTCAGCTAAATTTTCTGTATCTGCTTCTAAAAGTTGTTTACTTTCAGTCGCAAATTGATCCGAGGCACTGTTGTTATCAGAGGGAACAGTTTTCGGATTTGTCAATCTTTTTTGTTCACTCCAAGCAACAAAAGCAATTCCTCCAACCACACTTAAAGCAACAGTAAAAGCTGGCGGTTTTCCTCCAGTAACTAACAGCATTAATAAGAAACCAGCCCCAACTTGAACTGTTTGCTTAATTAACGAACTAAAACCCGCTTTAGCTTCTTCATAAAGACTGATTTCTTTATGGTTGATTCGAGCCATGTCCACCACCTCCTTGACCTTTTCTTAAGTCTCGCAAATCTACCCAAAATCTGCCAATAATGCGCCCTGCTAAAACAATCCAAAGTAGAAAATCAGAAGTTACTATAATGAAGCAAGCATATCTTGTTGGCCCCCAAGCACTTTCTTGCAGACAAACAAGAAAATCAGAAAAGCTTTTACCAATAATCCATTGACCAATTAAACCGGGAACTTGTAAAAGTATACTGAGTGCGATCGCATCCTGAACCGATAAATAAACCGTTCTCCACAAATCCCCCAACAAAGCTTTACCCACCAAATCCAAAGGTTCCCCAATATTCATTAAAATCACTTCTGTTCGCCTACCCAAAGCAGTCTTCTGTTGAACCCTTTGAGGTGGCGGTGTGGGATTAGGATTAGGTTGAGGACTTGGCAGCTGTGTCATTAAATAATTTGCTATTGCAGACTTAACCTAAATAGCATTTTAATTCCTCCAAGACTTAGCCTGAAAAAAACTACTAAAAATTTAAAGGCGTTCTCTTCTTTCAAGAACGCCTCAGTAATATGGCAATTGTTAACAGAACGACTGAATCAGTAACTTAATATCTTAAAGGAATGGCAAAATTGTCAGAATTAAATTTTCTAGCTTAAAGAAGCATCACTGCGATCGTAAGTCGCCCGGAAAGAAGGTTCCGTTTTCCCTTGAGTATGTACCCAATTATCTACATCCACAGACAGACCCATTTCCGCAGCCGCACGACCTAGCATAGATTGCTGGCGATTTTTAATCAAGTGGTGGTGACGCATCATCAAAGACCGAGCTTGTTCTTGTGCAGACATGACCTTTTCTCCTGGTTCAACTTGTTCGTTATACCTTCACTATTTAAGATAACAGAAAATTCTGTAACTTAAGCTACAAAATATTGGATTTTTACAAAAATTTACAAAAATCTTTGGGATCATTTAACCAAAAATCCCTGATCCCCTAGTTCTTTTCATCCTCAGAGGCAATCTGTAAAATCCCTCTATCCCTGAGATATCGAAGGGCGTTACCCTAAATTGGGAAACCCCTGATTTGAAGAAAATGGTTACATCTTGTCACATAGTTGTTGAAGGCAATCCCGTAGTCGTCTACGCCAGCAGAAATGGCGCACCTAACAGAGTCTTACCGATCCTCGAACCATTCTTAGAAAAATTTTGGCAAGAGAGAGAAACCTGTGGCGAGTACGGTGATACCCCAGAATGTTTAGTAGCTCAAATAGTCGTCAGATTTGGCTATGAAATTTGCGAAGACGATTTTTCCAACCTCCGAGTTGGAGTAAACTACGCCCCAGAGGTTGAATACATCTATTTCATTCGGATGAATCGCCAAATTAACACTTTGATTCCCAGTGATGAGTATCGCAGCAATCCCAATTTGGGTATCAAAGCCTGTCGCGAATTTGCTACAGAAAGCTGTTAAACATAATTAAACTAGAAAGGCAAATCTCCAACTAAATGTTGCGTTTTGCCTTTCGTTCTCCCGATGATTAATTTTGATTAGTCTGCTGGCATAAAAAGCAAAATATAACTAAAAGATTAGCTCACACTATTATTGATTTAGAGCTCGATCCACTTCATAGAGGGGAATTAAAAATGGTAGCCATCCCGCCATTTTTTGTGCTAACAGACAATGCAGATAATTTTCCGATCGAAGCAGGGTTGCTAGATACCTTACCTGGAGGTCTACTAGCCTTAGCTGGAAACGATACAATCACAGGATCGGACCTAGCAGACATTGTTCAAGGCAACCAAGGAGACGATCGCTTAATCTTAGGAAAAGGCGACGACACCATCTTTGGCGGCGCAGGAAACGATACCATAGCCGGAGAACAAGGCAAAGACTTCATTTCCGGCGATGTGGGAAATGACATAATCTACGGCGGCAGTCTCAACAACCAAGTTCCAGATTTAGCCGACACAATCTACGGTGGAGAAGGTAACGACAGCATCTTTGGACAGGAAGGAAACGACTTCCTCAACGGTAATCAAGGCAACGACTATCTAACAGGAGGCGCAGGAAACGACAGCATTCGTGGCGGCAAAGGTGCAGATATCCTTTTTGGTCAACAAGGTTCAGATACCCTGATTGGAGACCTTGGTCAAGATGCCTTGTCTGGAGGTGTTGCAGAAACAGGCACAACAGACGTTGACGTATTTGTTCTCCAAGGAAATAACACAGTCAACGACCTATTCCAAGCAGATATAATCTTAGATTTCTCCCCAGGGGACAAAATTGGTATTACAAATCTTCAAGGAGGAGTTTCAGCGTTAGTGTTACAACAATTCCCTTCCGTTTCTGTTGCTGAGTTTGTCAGCCGATTATCACCTGAACTACGAGCAGCACAACAATCCGGTCTAATCAACTTCAACGACGTAGCCTCTGGCGGTGTCATTCAGGGTACAGCAATTGCACTAACTAACAACGGCCCTTTTTTAGGTATTGTCCTAAATCAAGGCGTTGTTCAAGTCAATGCCGCTTTAATTACTACTGAAGCTTAGTAAGGAGCAGGGGAGCAGTTTTGAGTTTCTCGTAAGGAGAGTTTTGAGTTTTGAGTTAATTAATTTCCCAAGAGTCCCAAAAGTCCCAAGAGTCCCCAGTCCCCTTTAACCTGCATTTGCCACAACGGAAGGAGTCGTCAATATCTCGAAAGCAGTTTTATATTGTTGATCTACTTCTGTGGCAATTTGGTCAAAAGCAGTTGGTTCCCAACTAATTACGCGATCGGGAGTAATTCCCAACTTATTAATGTCATGATGATTAGGCGTTTCGTATTTGGCGACAGTTACCGCTAAACCGGAACCATCAGACAAGTCAAACAGTGATTGAATTAAACCTTTACCAAAAGTTTTTTCACCGATAATTTGGGCGCGTTGATTGTCTTGTAAAGCACCTGCGAGAATTTCACTGGCACTAGCCGTACCACGATTTACTAACACTACTAAAGGATCGTTCGTCAGAGCTACATTTGTGGCTTCAAAGCTACCAATTATGCCTTGACGATTAACTGTGTAAACAATGGTGCCTCGATCCAACCAGAGACGGGCGATTTCAATTCCTGCTTGCAATAATCCACCGGGATTATTCCGCAAATCCAGAATATAGGCATCTGCACCAAGTTTTTCCAACTTAGAGATCGCATGAGCTACTTCTGCTACTGCGTTACCATTAAATTGGTTCAGCCGAATGTAGCCTACAGGGACACTTTCTGGTGATGAACGCAATTCAGCAATTACAGGATTAAGGGCAATGCGATCGCGCACTAGTGTAAATTCTTGGGCCCCTTCCTGTTGCCGTCCCACACTCAGAACGACTTGACTACCCCTGGGGCCACGCATCAGGGCCGCAGCTTCGTCTAAACTAAACTGAGTAGTGGAAACGCCATCGATTTTTAGAATCCGATCCCCTGGCTTAATTCCAGCTTTTTCGGCTGGCGATCCCACAATGGGCGTTACTACCAGCAAATTCCCCGTTTCTTCATCCACAGCAATCTGTAACCCAACTCCTGTGAGTTCCCCAGAAGTAGATACCTGTAAATTCCGGTATTGGCTAGGTTGAAGATGTCGCGTAAAAGGATCGTCTAAACTAGCTAACATCTTGCCAATTACGGAGTAAGTCTCCTCTCGGTTCTTGGTGCGTTGCTTCATCGCGTTTTGCCGCACTAACCACCAATTTTGATGGTTAAACGTCTCATCCACGTAGGATTGATTGACAATGCGCCATACCTCTGCTATTAACTTTTGGTTTTCGGTATCAGCCTTAGCAGACGGAACCCACCAACCTAATCCCAAAATAACTGAGAGAATCAGTAAAAGAACAATTCGCAAAAAACGGTTTTTCATAGGCAGGAATTTTAAACAATATTTTACAAAAATCTCGCGAGAAAACCCACAGGTAGAAAAAGACTCTTGGGACTCTTGGGACTCTTGGGACTCTTGTGATCACTCAAAAAACGAAGCTAAGAACTCAAAACTATTGACATGATTGAGGTTGAAGTCCATAACTCACTGCGAGCATTCCTCAGAGAGTGCAAAGAGACATACTGGCCCCACCATTTAACTATGGCTAGACTGGTGGCACGCGCCTTACGATTGGAAAGAAGTGCTTTGATTCAAGTGGGGGCACCCACTTCGGCAAATGTCCGCTATCGGCTAAGTTACCTAGCACCTGCTTTAATGTGGTCAGGGCCAGTAATTGTCGTGGCGACGGAAGCAACACAGCAGCGACTCCTGAAAGTGGAAATTCCCCAATTACAAGGTTGGCTGACTACGGAAAAAGAAATTTTTGTCGGTGATGCTCTCCCCGATCCTAATTTTGCTGGGTTGTTAATTACTTCACCTTCATCTTGGTTGCGCGATCGCCTGACAACTAAAACACAATTTGCTCATGGTATCCCCACCATCCTCGATGGTGTAGATGACCTGGAAACTTGGACGCGCCAACAGTTAACCGCTACCATTACTCCTAGCGATTGGGAAGAGTTGATCCAAGCTTTCCCCCACCGCATTGAGGCAATCCGAGATGCTAAGGTGTCACTAACTAAGGAAATTTTCCAGCATCCCGCTAATCCCTACGAATGCTATTTGCTGGAAACCACAGAAAAACAGGTTTTAAGTCATCTATTTGCGGTTTTAAGTCTAGACCAGGAAGATTCTGCCACATTTTCCGCCCTGCCAGCTAACTGGCAAATATTTTGGCAAACATTTACTACCCTTGGGCAAATGTATTGGGCGCAAATCGCCCGGACTCAAGGTTTGTTTACGATTTACTGTGGTCCGATCGAAGTTTCTTCCACACTCAAATCTGTTTGGTCAGAGCAACCTGTAGTTTTAATTGGTGGCGCTTTGGAGTTGGAAGCCCTTGCACCTATCTATCGTCAGCAGTTAGGACTAGGAGATTTAACTTGCTTGAAGTTTTCTTTGGATCGTCAAAGTGAGTTAATTCAGCTTTATGTGCCAGATAGTTTTCCGCTGCCGAATACACCCCAGTTTCAAGCGGCGTTATTACAAGAAATTCGCAGATTGTTGGTTGTTAGTGCGGTTGTGGAAGGATTGACAACACTTTTGGTTAGTGATGTCCCACTAAAAGCTCAAGTTGGCGCGGAAATTGCCGCTGAGTTTGGTTCGCGGGTGCAGGTGGAAAAAACTTGTTTGGATGACAATGGGATTTTAGTTACTGGCTGGGAATTTTGGCTGGAACACCAAGATGTTTTACCCGCACCTCACCTGTTATTGATTGCCACTTTACCAATTCCTTCTTTGGAAAATCCTTTGGTGGCTGGTCGGGTGGCGTATTATAAGCAACAGCATCAAGATTGGTTTCGGTTATATTTGTTGCCAGAAGCTTTGAATATTTTGCAACGAGCGATCGCACCTGTTCGCACCACTCAAGGTGTAGTCGCTTTACTCGATAGCCGCACCATTCACCGCAGCTATGGTCAACAAGTACTCACCGCTTTGGGCCCTTTCGCCCGCATTAACTACCTAGACCCTAACTTATTTTCTTTTTGAAAGTTAGGTATAATAAAAGTTTTGTCAAGCACAAAGCTTGTCAAAGACGATAAAGGTTATCATTAAGCCAAAGGTTAGCTCTCGCGGAGTGAGCAGTTATGGGTGAAGCAAAAAGACGTAAAGAAACACTTGGAGAACAATACGGCAAAGAATCCTCTATAGCTCCCTGGTTCCCATTTACTAAATCGCAAGCACAACAATTTGTCAAGTGGACAAATCGGGGCTCATGGATCGGGATCGGTGTTTTGGTTGTTTGTTGGGTGAGCGTGCGATTCATTGGCCCAGCTTTGGGTTGGTGGCAAGTTAACTAAAATCTCACAGGCGTTCCGACTCTTAGATCTCAAGCAAGTGTTATAGACAACAAACAAAGTTAAGTTTTCTTGACATCGGAGATCAAATTATCTCCCAAGAATGAACTATATCTGAAGTGAAAGCGTCTAGCATGACTGTGACTCATCTGGGAATGTCGTTCCTGATACGACCCAAAAATAATCGTTCAGTTAACTTAAAAGCAAACCTATATGTTGTTTAGTAGGAAAGTTGTTGTAAATTCGCGATCTGGAGCATAATGGAGAGAATGTTAAGAAAATCTAAAGAAGGTCTAAAATTAGGTGTGGTGGCTGGAGGATAAAAGTGTTTATCAGACTTGCAAAACAACATTCGCAGTTTGTCCAAGATCTGGTGATGAATCTTCAAGCATTGGCGATCGTGCTAGAGCGCAGAGGATATTTAGCTTCTTGCTATACTTGCGGCGATCAGATGTCTAGCGCATCTTTTATGGTCAGCTTGGGAGATAATCACCTGATTAGATTTTTGGTGTCGGATTACGGCATAACTTGGACAGAGATGCGAGACGATCGAGAATTGATGAAGCTAGAGGGCGCAGAAGCGATCGCTCAGCTACAAGAACTCGCCAACTTGCTCAAATCTCAACCCGAATCCGCTTCTTCTGCTTACACTGCTGCGGTAGCACAAACAATCTAAGCAGATACTAGAAGCAGATGTCACAGGCGAGCCATAACTTGACACCATCAAGGTTTAGCTGTCTCGGCTAGATGCTGAAACTACTCCCTCAGCGACGCTGAACTGCTAATCTAAAGATTGAGATGTTAGTTCAATTGGCACCTTTAGCCTGCTGTTTAATATGAGCGCTCCTGATTCGGGATGGCAACACCATTTTGTCTTGACAAATGACATTCGCTTGCACTGTGTAACCCAAGGTGAAGGAGAATTAGTAATTCTTTTGCATGGGTTTCCAGAGTTTTGGTACTCGTGGCGACACCAAATTCCTGCTTTAGGACGTTACTTTAAAGTGGTGGTTCCCGACCTACGAGGTTACAACTACTCAGATAAGCCAGCGAGTGGCTATGATTTGGATACACTGAGCGCAGATATTCGCGGTTTAATCCAGGGTTTTGGCAAAAGTCGCGCTCACATAGTAGGACATGATTGGGGTGGCGTGATTGCTTGGAATTTAGCACAGAAATTTCCTGAATGTATCGATCGACTAGCTATCCTCAACGCACCTCACCCACAACAATTCGTCAAAGACTTAATTGGTAATATTGACCAATTCCGTCGCAGCTGGTTTTTGCTATTATTTCAAATTCCGGCGCTCCCAGAGTGGTTAATTCAACACAATCTCAAAAATTTCGTCCAAAACTTGTTTCGAGAACACGCCATTCGCAAAGCAGCTTTCACGACGGAAGTCATGAATATTTACCAAAATGCTTTAGCAAAACCCCGTGTTTTAACAGCCGCAATTAACTATTACCGCCAAATCCTTTCACCCCAAGCTTGGTTACAAAATAGGGAAGAACAAACTAAATTAGTCACAGTTCCTACTTTGGTGCTTTGGGGTGAAGAAGATTCTTTCTTAAGCAACAAACTTACCCAAGATTTAGACCAATTAATTGCTGCTCCCTTTCAACTCAAATTTGTTCCCCATTGCGGACATTGGATTCAGCAAGAAGCTCCCGACACAGTAAATAGAGAATTGTTAAAATTTCTGCGTTCATCAGAAAAACTGTTTGTGAAGAAAAGGTAAATTACAAGAAAGTTAAGTTTGGGGAAGACTGAGCTTTCGCTCAGTTTTTTAGTCAAAATACCAGTATTTACCGGGTTTTTGCAGCGAATTTGGCTTGAGCTTTTATCTCCATAGTCCAGCCTAAAAAAGCTTTTGTTGCCTAGCACTATCCAGAGTTTGCTGATTCAACTATCTTCTAAATATAGAGCCTAAGTAAATCCTATTAATCTTAATAATTACTTGAAAAAAGCACTGCTAGTAAAACATTGTAAATAAACAACAATAAATGTGCAAATTAAAAAAAACTATTTTCAGTAAATATGCGGGTATCAAAAAACCTGAAAAAATATTACTTTAGATGTAGGCGAAGTATTAGATATTGTGCTTTTTCAGCGAAAAATAGCCTCCGTACTTTAGCCAAAATTAGTAGAAATTTTAACTCTAAAGTTAAATTACTACTCAGGGAGCAAGGAAGTTGGTTGGTTTATATTAAAAGTGAAACAGTATTGATAGATAAAACCTGTTACTTAGTTTCCCAATGACCGCTAACTTAGCCTTTTGGCTAGAATCAGGTGAACATACAGCCAAACACATCAATAAAGTAATATGTCCTAAGTGTAATCTCAGATTGAATATCTGGACAAATGACGGTTAATCTGGGTGTGTCAACAGGGATGCACTGACTATAATCTGAACCCTTTTAAATTATGGAACTAGAAAAACGCCTTGGCCTATACCAAGTGTTTCTCAAAATTTATGAACACAATCATGGTCTACTGGATGAGATCCTCCAATTAGAGAATTTGTCATTTCCCTATTTAAGCAGTAGAGTTCCAACTTATGTCCAGGGTGTTGTACAAGAGCGAGAAGTTTACCTAATCACTAATTTGGTGAATGGAAACACGCAAACACTGTTCCAACCACAAAAAATTTGGATTATAGGACGCGATCGCCGTTTAGCCTTAACATTAAAAGATCAATGGATTTCGCGCCATCATGCTGCACTCCAATATGTAGAAAAAGAAGGATTCTACTTAATAGATCTAAATAGTACTAATGGCACCTTTGTCAACGGTGAGCCAGTTTTCCATCGACAACTACTTAAAGACGGCGATCAAATTCGTTTGGGAAGCTTGACTATTTCCTTTTTCTTAGCGCAATCAGCGCAAAACTTGGAGCCAGTATCCTCAGAAATAGTAGAATTAATGAGCGAGTCGCCATTAAGTCATCCCCCAGCACCTAAACCACAGAATCCACCAGCGAAGATTGAGGAAGAAAATCAACCTCAACAGAATGGAGATAAAGATACTTCGGTTCATCAAAGGCAAAAACCTTTTGCATCAGAAGAAACTTCACCGTCTACTTTGCTCAATTTAACCCCTACTCAGCGTTCAGAAATTCTCGATCGCTTTCTCACCAGTCGTCAAACTTCCGCGTAGAATGTTAAAGAAAAAAAACAGAAGAGACTCTCGTCACAGCGTAGGGGTAATTCATGAATTACCCCTACGCTGTAATGAGAGTCTCTTAATTAAGTTATTCGTCTACATCAACAATTTCATCTTCTTCCTCAATATCGCTTGGGTGCGCCACTGAATTAGCAGAGACGACAGCACCTTTATCGAGTTTTTCCCGAATTTCCTGCTGAATTGTTTTTGCCAATTCAGGATTTTCATCCAAATATTTAATAGTATTGTCTCGTCCTTGACCGATATTGTCGCCGTTGTAGCTGTACCAAGCACCTTTGCGAATAACCACGCCAGTTTCCTCAGCAATATCCACAATACAACCCATTGTCGAAATGCCTTTGCCAAAGATAATGTCAAATTCGGCAATGCGGAACGGAGGCGCAACTTTGTTTTTGGCAACTTTAACCTTAACGCGAATCCCAAACTCGTCGGTGCCTTTTTTCAAAGTTTGAATCCGGCGAATATCAAGTCTGACAGAAGCGTAGAACTTCAGCGCATTACCACCTGTAGTAGTTTCGGGATTACCATAAGTAACACCGATTTTTTGCCGCAATTGGTTGAGGAAAATCACGGTACAGCCAGATTTACCGATATTACCTGTAATTTTCCGCAAAGCTTGGCTCATTAAGCGTGCTTGTAAACCTACGTGAGCATCGCCCATGTCGCCTTCAATTTCGGCGCGAGGTACTAAAGCCGCTACTGAGTCTATTACTACAATATCAACTGCTGCCGATCGCACTAACTGATCGACAATCTCTAACCCCGCTTCACCAGTGTCGGGTTGTGAAACGAATAAATTTTCAATATCTACACCTAGCGCCGCCGCGTAGGTGGGATCTAGAGCGTGTTCTGCATCGACAAAAGCAGCAACGCCACCCAATTTTTGAATTTCTGCGATCGCGTGTAGCGCTACCGTCGTTTTCCCGGAACTTTCGGGCCCATATATTTCAATTACCCGCCCTTTGGGTAAACCACCACCCAAAGCTAAGTCTAATGTTAAAGAGCCACTGGGGATGGTTTCCACTCTCATGCGAGTGGCATCTCCTAAACGGACGATCGCCCCCTTACCAAATTGACTCTCTATTTGTTTAAGTACTAGGTTTAGGGCTTTTTCCTTGCCAGCGTTTTGGGCTTTTTCCTTGCCAGAGATATCATTTGATGCAATAGTCATTACCGCGCCTCTAGGGTTAGGAGGTTTAAAAACTGTTGGTCTGGAAGTCAGGACTAGAACAGATATACTATTCTAGTTTAGATTTTCCCGCTCAGAACGTCCAACTTTGATTAATCTAAAAATAGATAAGACGTTATGTTTAATGGGAGTCTAGCATTCCAGAGGAATCTAGTGCTTTAAGCTTTTTTAAGTTGCCGTTGAGTTGATATGAGTTCTCACCTTTCCCATAATCTCATACTGGAAACAGCCTTATCAGTAGACGGAATCACCGACTACATCAAAGAGTTACTCGAAGAAGACGCAAATCTGACACAGGTTTGGGTGTATGGAGAAGTTTCTAGTGCTAGCCCACATTCTAAAGGGTTATTCTTCACCCTGCAAGACTCCAACGGTACAACCTCGATTCGCTGCGTGGTTTGGGGTAATTTGGTGAAAGAGTTAGTACAAATGCCCAAAAAAGGCGAACAAGTGCTGGTTTTGGGCAGTTTGACTCTATATCGTCAGCGGGGAGAGTATCAACTGCGAGTTTTCCAAGCTTTACCAGCAGGGGAAGGTTTACAAGCTTTACGTTATCAGCAGTTGCGAAACCGTTTGCAAGCGGAAGGTTTGTTCGATCGCCAAAGAAAGCGATCGCTTCCCCCCCATCCCCAAACTATCGCGGTTGTCACTTCGCCGCAAGCCGCTGCTTGGGGAGATATTCAAAAGACTCTCCAGCAACGTTACCCTGGTGTACAGGTGTTGTTGTCTCCGGCGATCGTGCAAGGGGAACAAGCACCAGATTCGATTGTAGCTGCGATCGCACGGGTAGAAAAAGACAGTCGGGCACAGGTAATAATTTTGGGGCGGGGTGGTGGTTCAGTTGAAGATTTAGCTTGTTTTAATGATGAAAGAGTGGTGAGAGCGATCGCCTTTTCTTCTATCCCCATTGTAACAGGAATTGGGCATGAAAGAGATGAATCTTTAGCAGATTTAGCAGCTGATTTTGCCGCCCACACTCCCACAGCAGCAGCCGAAAAAGTTGTTCCCAGATTAGATGATTTAATTATTGAGCATCAAGAAAGAGTTTTGCATTTACGAAAGGTGATTAATCGGCAAGTTGAAAGGGAGGAGAGTCGAGTTTTATTATTAAAAAATCGGTTGCGGCGTTTGCGGATCGATCGATTTGTGGAGGAGAAAGGGCGATCGCTTTCTTGGTTACAGCAAAGGTTAATTCAAGTTACTAATCAGCAGTTTGAAGCAGCGAATCAACGTTGTGAGTTATTACAGCACAAGTTGGCAAGTTTAGATCCAAAGTCGGTTTTACAAAGAGGTTATGCTGTGGTGAGAAATCAAGCGGGAGGTATTGTAAAATCCGATCAGGATTTGCAGATTGGAGAGGAGTTGTTGATTCAGTTGGGGAAGGGAAAGGTTAAGGTAGAGGTGAGAGAGGTTTTAGAAGATTTGGAACCGCAGAGACGCAGAGGACGCAGAGGTTCGCAAAGGTCAAAATAAAGTATTTAATTGCGGTTAAAAAAGAGAGATTTGGGATTTTTGCAAGGTCTTTATTTTATTAAACCGCAAAGGACGCAAAGAGCGCGAAGAGAAGAGAAGAAAGAGGTTTTTTTGATGAGTAAGTCTATTCGGAAAGAGTCGGAAGAGGTTTTGCTGCAACCGGGTTTTAATTATGAGGAAACTGTGGCGAGGGTTGAGGAAATAGTGGCGGAAATTGAGTCGGGGGAGTTGGAGTTGGGGGAAGTGTTTGATGAGTTTGCCGTAGCAGTTGAAGCATTACTTAAATGTCAGAATTTTTTGGCACAAAAGAAGCAAAAAGTTAATTTACTAATCGAAACATTGGAAGAGGAAGCAGAGAGTTTCTAAACCCAAAAGAACTTTCCCATATCTCATTACCCAACAAAAAAGCTAACAGTAACATCTGCGTTCATCTGCGTTCATCTGCGGTTAATCTGCGTTAAAAAAAAGAACTCGCATCTCAACCCAAAATCTCAATAAACCATCTGTGTTCATCTGTGTTCATCTGTGGACATCTGTGGTAAAAAAACCTAAGCAATACTACCACGCTTGCGAGTCTCCTTATAAGAAATTCCCACATTTTTTAATCCAGCTTTAATCATTTGTTGTTCCAAAAAAGCAAAGAAACGGGCGCGATCGTCCCCCTTAACTACCGCATGATTATGCGCTTCCGATAACGAAATTGGATAACCATAACCTTTTTGAATTTGTCCCAACATTAAACTTAAAGCTCGATCCAATAAAGTAGAATTTTCAGCTACCCAAGCGGGAAATTCTACTCTAGCAATTTCGCTTCCCACATGAACATAACAAAAATAAATCGTCTGAGTTTCCCCATATAAATTTAAAATTCGCATCGTACTTTTCCATAACGGAGTACGTTGTCCAGGTTGCAAAATAGACAACCAAAATGACGGATCTCGCAAAGTATCAAAAAGCTGACAAGGCGGTTTTTTCTCTTCCAAATCACCACAATTAACCACACAATTTGGAGTAGAATGAGGACAAGCTTGTAAGCGAAGTAAATTCAAACTTTCCGTACTTCGAGACGCACTAATATAACCTATAAGCGGAACTTCTGCTAAGCGAATTTGTTCCCAAGCTTCTAAAATTGGCGGTAAAATGCGATCGCAAGCATCCCCCGGTAAACCTTCCAAAAACCAATAAATTAACGAACCATCCACCATCGCCAAAGTCGGAACTTTCTCTTGTCCCCCCTCTCCGTTGACGGAGAGGGGGTTAGGGGGTGAGGTTTGACATTGTACCCAACTTGTAACTAATTCCGCTAAAGCGATCGCCTCCGAAACAGTCCGCCGATACCCCATCCATTCTTCAACTCGAATTCCCCATTGACGGGAAACATACAAATCTTCCGGGCGGTAAAAAACTTCTGGTAAACTATCTAATAAAGGGTATCTTCCTTGTCCATAATGAAACACCACTCGCCCAATATTTATTAAATAACAATAGGCAATTTCGTGGTGACTCGGTGAAATTTGCGAACCATCCGTTGCAATAACCGTGTGAACTTTTGGCGGAATGGGAATATCAATACAACTATTTAAAGGTTCCACTGGAGTAGGTACAGAAAAAATAAAGCGATCGCGCCATCTTTCCTGAATTTCGACTAACTCTTCCTGTCTAGCAGTCGCCTCCACCATCAACTTTTGCGCTATCTCTAACCGTTGGCGACTAGCAACACTTTCCGCCGCCAAGTGTTCACTCAAACCCTGCATTTGTCGCGCAATTTTTGTTAGATCTAGCATAACTCTAAATCCTTAATAAACCCAGTTATCTTGCCATTTTACCGTACCTTCAGGAACTAAAATCCAGCGACGGTTAACCAAATTTTCCCGCAAAGGTTCTTGATTTTCTCGCCACATTGCGTACTTGTATGCGATCGCCTTTCCCGCACTCTCATTAAACGGAATTTCAGCAAACCAAGTATTAGAGTTAATATACTCCAATGGGTAAGCTTTACTAATATCCCAATTCCCTAACTCAGGACAATCTCCAGTCACCACAACTGTTTCCCCAAATTTAGTTTCTACTCCATTTAATTGCACTCTTGCAATAGTTTTTCCCTTAACTCTCTCTCCCAAATAACTGAGGATAATCATTTCTTTTTTCTTGAGTTCCAACCCTAGCAATTGTCCATTTTTAATTTCAAACTTACGCCCTGATAAAATGCAGCGATATTCTCCATCTTCCAAATCAGTAGAAGGAATATCAATCTTTACATAATCACCTTTATTCATCGCCACAAAACAGCGAGAATCTCTGTAACGGCGCACATAACAATACACATCAAGAGTGATATATTTTTGTACCTGACTTCCCAAAGAAACCGCCGGATTGATTCTTCTTAATTTCGATAACATCTGCAAATCGTGATAAATTTGCGTATCCATATCCCACTTTTCCATCATTGGGCGATTATATGGATCGTTGCCACCATTTATATTATTATAAAGATACTGTTCCGTACCATAATAAATACAAGGAATCCCACGAGATGTCATAATTAAATTAACTGCCAATCTCAAAATTTCGGGGTCAGAATTCAAACTTTGAAATCGTGGCATATCATGATTATCGATGAAAGTTATTAGTTCAGTGGCGCGATCGTACAAACGATCCAAATTCAACACATCTTGAATTAAATGAAAACCCCCCTCGCTATTTTTCGCTAACGCCGCCCGAACTCCTTCACACAAAGCAAAATCTAAAATAGACATTCCAGATTTATTGGTGAAATTCACAGATTTACCATCCCAAGGTTTACTAAAACCCCATTCACCAAAGATAAAAACCGAAGGTTTATGAGTTTGAATATCTCCAACAAACTCTTGCCAAAACCAAACAGGTAAATGCTTCACCGTATCCACGCGCAAAGCATCAACCCCACGATCTAACCATTGTTTAATTGCCGATTTTATATAATTACGATAATCAATATTACTCTCATTAAAAGTAGCTAAACCTGAAAGTTCGCAATATAAAAGTTGCCATTCATCTTCCCAATCAGTAATTTCCCCATTATGATAATACCAATTATTCACATCATTATAAAAATCAGCAATTAACACCCCATCATCATAAAGTTCGCCCTTATGTCCATTCACATCTGGACTACTATGATTACAAACAATATCTAAAATTAGCTTCATTCCCCGCTTGTGCATTTCCTCAATTAATCTATTGAAAACATTGCATTCAAACAGAGAAGTAGACTCATTACTATTTACCAAACGGGGATTAATTCTTTTAAAATCCTTTGTCCAATAACCGTGCATTGCAGCAAAATCAAACTGTGATTCCTCCACTTGTTCAAACAAAGGAGACAACCAAATTGCCGTTACACCCATATTTTTTAAATAATCTAACTTATCAATAACCCCTTGTAAATCTCCGCCCCAATATTTCCCCCACTTTTGCTTAGTTGGATCGTAAAGTGCAGGATTTGGGCCAAGATTATTATCAGGGTCGCCATCATTAAAACGATCGACAATAATAAAATAAATAGTTTCCTGACGAAATTCGATCGCCCGAGTAAACAAAAACTCAAAATCCGCGTCCTTACTAGGCGTAACCTCTTTAGTATAAAAACCCGCCGCCGCCTTTGCAGCTGTACTATCAACTTTTAATTGAGAATCAGGAGTCTGTACCATTAGATTAAACCTCCATTTCTTTAACTAATCTCAATAAATTGTGCAATAGCCCTTCTCTTCTTCTTTCCTTCGCGCCCTTTGCGTCCTTTGCGGTTCAAAAAAACCCTAACCCAAAACTACCGCATAATCGGACTACCATGATGATTAACTAAATACCACTTTTGCCCCATTCTTTCAAAAATATTAGTTGCTAAAGACTTCGCCTGAGTTCTCCTCCCACCCAAAACCTGAAACACATTTTCCACCAACACCAAATAAGCCAAATCACCCCGGATTTCCGAAGTAACAATTTCCACATCAATTTCAATGTAAGCAGTATTCTTAAATATTTGCTCCCAAGAATAGCCGATTTCCTTCCAACCTCGCAAAACATTCCAACCAGGATGGACGCAAACAGTCGCCACACCCTTAGACCAAACATTACCCATCGCCTCAATATCCTTCTTTTCAAAAGCGCGATAGAAAGCTTGGTTAGCCTCCAAAACCTCATCAATATCTGTCATTATTTTTACAACTAACAATTAAACCCAAACCGCAAAATCTTGCGTAAATTGATCGAGTGACAACAACTTAATTCGGTTATTATTTGCGATCGAATCGCGTATTTGCTGAGTATTGTAACCCCAATCAGCCAAAAATAACCTAACCGAAGCTAAATCCAACTCCTGTTCTACCAACTGCAACGCCTTCAATCTATCTTCCACAAACCAAATATTAACCGCACTTCCACCCGCAGCGATTAACTCCCGCAAAATCTCATACTTCGGGCGTTTATACTCCTTTCCAATAATCCGTTCTTCCGGGATTTCCACATTTTGTTCTGCCAACAACTGACGAACAAAACGCCCCTCTTTCGTAGTGACAATGTAGATTTTAACTGAATTGGCGATCGCACTCCGCAACCTCTCAATCACACCCGGATAAAACCGATGTAACCCCAACCATCCCCCCAAATCCTCACCAATCCACTCATCCCTAACACCATCCAAAATCGCCCCAACCTCAGCAGCTTTCAACCCCTCCTCGCCAGTAATCTGCTGCGCCACACCTACCCAATCCCCCCAAATCCTCTCCTCAGCAACACCCAAAATCAACGCCCGTAACAAAATCGGCATTTCCCAACCCACCTCAATCACCGGGCGCAACCGATAAAACTTTTCCGCCAAACCCTCTGGAGGCGTTTCATCAGCAGGATGCCAAATTTTACAATAGCTGCGCCAAGAAGTCTGAAAATACTCAATCAGCCCATCACAAACAACCCCATCAAAATCCAGAGCTAAAATATTGGGACTAACTTCAGACATAAAAATACCCTCCTTCAAAATTGTGTGATTCAGAAGTGAGGGCGATGAACTGGGGTGCAAGGATTCGAACCTCGGAATGCCTGGACCAAAACCAGGTGCCTTACCGCTTGGCGACACCCCATTGCGTTTAACCTTGTTTATCTTAACACTCAGTTACCGAGTTTTGTCAAGAAATTCAGTAAGAATTTTTTAAACTTTCTTCCGATGCGTAATGCGTAGGGTGCGTTAGCGCTAGCGTAACGCACCAACCTACTAAATATGGCGGAATGGTGCGTTACGTTATCACTAACTACAGATAGAATTGGTGCGTTACGTTATCACGCTTCGCACCCTACAGATAGAATTGGTGCGTTACGCTATCGCTAACACACCCTACAGATAGAACTTCAGTGTTACCGCGCTGAAGCGTTCACAACGAACCTTAAGCTGGGTAAATCCGCAACCGTCGATTAGGTTCATCACCAAAGCTAGAAGAACGCAAACGGTAATGTTCAACCAACTCATGTTGCATTTTCCGCACCGTCGCCGAACGAGGTAGCAACTCCACAGGTTGTCCTTTCGGAATTACAATCTGTTCCACCGCCAATCTCGCCTCTTCCAGCGCCTCAATCTCATCATCGCTGCCTTTCTTAGTGAAAAGCCGCAAATCCGGTAAATCAAGCACTTCACCTACATCAATATGCAACATCCGCTGCAAACCGTGAGTAATTTCCGCTACAGTGCTCGCCTTAATCGTATGAATCGGAATATGACGCGCTTTGGAAATTTGCCGCAGTTTCGAGTGATTTTTTACATGAGATCTCAGTGCCAAAACCGCATCCGCCCCATCTAAATCCTTAGTCAAAACTACAGGCAACTTCAACACCTGAATCACTTGATCCAGTTGATGGCGACTAATCCCATAAGGATAGATATGCAGCGGCAAATCTTCCCCATTCGGACCCGCCATAAACTCATCTTCGGCAAAACCAAAATCTTGCTTAAAAGCACCCTTGCGCGGGAAAGAAGCATCCAAAAGTTGCTCAAAACTTTGCTTTTCCGGCAAAACTTCTGTTTTAGCTGAAGAAACCGGAGTCATTTGCCCAGAAGCACGCCAACCATTAGGTTTCCAAGTCGGCGTAGACTGAGGTTGATGGGAAGAAATCGGATTAACGGGTAACTCTCTGGTAATTTTCACTTCCCCAGCTTCGTTTACAGTTCGCACTTGCAAACTCGGTTGTCTTCCCCGCAGCAAGGTATCCACTGTATCCGCAGTACTTTCGTGAACTACCCAGCGTTCCCGTTCCAACATTTCGATCGCAATTTCAAAAGTTGGCGGTGCTTTCCGTTCCAAAACCGTCTTTTGCGAACCCCGTCGCCGCGCTTCTTCATCACCCAAGGTAACAGCTTGAATACCCCCCACCAAATCTGACAAAGTAGGGTTCTTAATCAAGTTTTCAATCCGATTACCGTGAGCCGTACCAACTAACTGTACACCTCTTTCGGCAATGGTACGCGCCGCTAACGCCTCTAACTCTGTCCCAATTTCATCAATGACAATCACTTCTGGCGTATGATTTTCTACCGCCTCAATCATCACTTGATGTTGCAACTCAGGACGTGCAACCTGCATCCGTCGCGCCCTTCCAATCGCAGGGTGAGGAATATCGCCATCCCCAGCAATTTCGTTAGAGGTGTCAATAATTACCACCCGCTTATTTAATTCATCCGCTAAAACACGGGCTATTTCTCTCAAAGCAGTGGTTTTACCCACACCCGGACGACCTAGCATCAAAATCGATTGACCAGTTTCTACCAAGTCTCGGATCATGCCGATCGTACCAAAAATCGCCCGACCCACACGGCAAGTTAAACCAATAATCTCATCCGTGCGGTTGCGAATCGCACTAATTCGGTGTAGGGTTTGCTCAATGCCTGCTCGGTTATCGCCGCTAAAATGCCCTACCCGACTAATGCAATAACTCAAATCTTCCCTGGAAACAGGCTGTTCGGAAAGATACTCAGCTTTGCCAGGAAAACGCGCTTCTGGTCGCCGCCCCAAATCTAATACTACTTCTACCAAAGTATCTTTTAATGGGTGCTGCTCCACAGCCTGTCTAATATCGGCTGGCAAAATCTCTACTAACTTATGAAGATCGTCTGTAATCAGTTTTTTTCCCACGATAACGTCTTTAACACTCTTTGTTAATTCTGAATTTGCCTGGTGATTCAGTTGACTTGTACCGTTGGAATTGATCATCTTGATTGGCATGAGCAAATGGCGATAAAGGGAATTGTTTGTTAATGCAAATCTCTCCAGTCAAGCTTGTAGTACAAAAATCTTGCCGACAATGCCAGATTATGCTTTTAGCTCGACCTTAGAACCTCTTTATTGAATTTTGCGGATGAACTTTTATACTACAATTATACTTCAATTTCATCGGTTGTCAGCCTACTTTTTCGCGGTTGGGTGATTTAATTTGGGAAACCAAGGTATCAGCTAAAGAAACTGCTTGCCAGAGAAGTTCAGGATGATCTTCCAAATTGACTCTTTGTTGTGGTAAGATAAGCGATGCACTTAAAGAGTCGGTTTTAGCGGCTACGGCTTCTAACTGATCGAGAATTGGCGATAACATTACACGAGCAAAGCTACCATAAGCAATCCCAGCAATATAGTTTTGGGTTTGGGATTTAGGGAAATATTGCGGATTAGGTTTTTCGGATGGGTTTGCTGAGTAATCGCCTAACTGAGAATTAAGCAGATCAACTGCTTTTAGTTTACTAACTGTGTGGTTATTAGTACCTCCTGCTAATTGAACATATCCGGGTAGCCCTGCGGCTAAAACCTTTTTTCCTAGTTTAACGGCAGCATGAGTCGTTCCGGCACCAATATCACCACTCATGGGACGACCATCAGTTTGCCAAATTAACTCACAAGGCAAAGGTTTGATTAAATCGTACAGTGCCCAAAGGTAGTTAATTAGTCCTTCTCCATCGGGACAACTAATCGCGATCGCTTTTAGTTTATTCACCCAAGGTGCGATCGCACTCCACAACCTTTGGAAATCTGCTAACCTACCAACTTGGGTATGAATTTCCACCGCGTCAACAGCTGTTTGTAATACCAAAGGTGCTACAGCCTCCGGTGTGGAAATGTATGCACGAGTGAAAATCAAATTGCTAGGGCAAATTGGTATACATCTACCACATCCGTAACATAATTGATCCAAAACTCCAGAAAAATTATTATTTGCGCGATCGAACAAAATTGCTTGCGCCGGACAAATACTCTCACAAGGACGGGGACATTCGGTTGGACACTCAGTAGCATCAAACTCCGCCTTCCGAAAATGAGGATCTTCCCCATCATTCAAACTCACCATTAACAAAGGCAAACCTTTAAAGCCAAACCCTCGCCGTTGAGCCTCTTCACCCAAACTCAGCGCCGTCTCTAGCGCCTCTTTCGCCGCCGCAATCACCGCCGGATCAGCAGCCACATCAATACAATCCGCACCCGCTAAGGTGTAAACCAAAGTTAGGTTTCTAACAGCTGGAAGGTGTTGGAAACTGGCCCCGCAAATCAACTTAAACCAGTGACCTTCCCTGAGAGAATGTAAAGGAGAGTAAATATTTGTCACACTTATATAGTATCACCAACTTGTAGCGACTTCAGTCGAGTTCGTGAAAACCAAGGCGGGCAGGATTCCCACCCCCCAAAAAAACTGTTACAAATGTGGGGTGGGGCACCAGCCCCCCCCAAACACATCTAACAAATATAACGTTATTTATTTTCAACAACCTTGTTTTCGGGATTTTTGTGGTTTGCGTACAACCACGGGGGGCCTGCTGCCCCACCCCCCACAACCGCGGTTCTTTGGGGGGGGGGGCCTCCCCCCCCGCCCCATCCTCATCTAACTATTATCACTTTA
>NZ_JBHFNQ010000195.1:0-11031 GCF_041929345.1 Floridaenema aerugineum BLCC-F46 | reverse complement strand
TTTTGGTTTTTTTTTGGTTTTTTTTGGGGGTTGGTGGGGGGGGTTTTGGTGTGTGGGTTGGGGGTTGTGGGGATTGGGGTTGGGGTTTTGGGGGTTTGGGTTTGGGGGGATTGGGTACAAGGGTACATGGGTACAAGGGGACATGGGGACGAGGGGACAAGGGGACGAGGAAAAATTTAGCTTTTCATCTTTACCTAATGACAAATGACCAATAACAAATGACCAATGACCAATGACAAATGACAAATGACAAATGACCAATGACAAATGACCAATGACCAATGACAAATGACCAATAATTTAAATCTGCTGCGTTTATTACAAATTACGAACACAGCCTTACCAGTGGGGGCTTATAGTTATTCGGAAGGATTAGAAAGTTTAGTGGAAGCAAAAGTAATTGATGACCAAATAACTTTGAAACATTGGTTAGAACAAGAATTGCGCTATGGTGCGATTAGAATAGAAGCGGCAATCATGCTCAGAGGTTATAGAGCTACAGAAAGTGGGGATTTAGAAGCTTTAGAGTATTGGAATAATTGGGCAAAAGCTGCCAGGGAAACGGCAGAGTTACGGGAACAAAGCTGGCAGATGGGTCATGCTTTGAGGCGGCTACTGGAAAACTTGGAGCCGCCGCTTAGTAAAGAGTTTAACAGCTTGAGTCAGGAGGTGAGTTTTGCGATCGGCTTTGGTATAATCTCCGCCCATTGGGAAATTAACCCATCAGCCGCCATTTTAGGATACTTACACAGTTGGGCCACCAATTTAATCAGTGCTAGCATCAGACTCATCCCTTTAGGACAAACCACAGGTCAACAATTATTGTCCAAATTACACAACCCGATCGTAGAAGCCAGCAGCGAAATCTTAGCCCTAACGGATGACGACCTGAGTAGTTGTGGATGGGGATTAGCGCTAGCGAGTATGGCTCATGAAATCCAGTACAGCAGATTATTTCGGAGTTAATACTTATAAAAGTTTTGCGATTTTCACCTAGAATTGACGCAATTATGGCACATAATGTTAATCAAGGTAAACTTTTGCCAATCCATGCACTGTCCATTCTCATTCGCTCATTACGCACACAAATCAGTAAAATTTAGAGGAAATCGTCGGCTGCTAGCTCAAAAAACACATTGACAATTTGGTACATTACACAGGATGGGAATTTAGATCTATTGACTTGTGTAATATCCTCAAGCTCGACTCAGCTGCGGCACAGGTAGCACCAAACCTGAGCGTATCTACTCTTAATCTGGCAATTTTTTAGCCAATTTTGCTGAGCCACCCCGAAAACACAGGGATAGTTGTGATGAATCGAACAGAGGTAATCAAAAATCAAGCTAATGCTACATTTTGCCCAGGTACAAAAGGAAGCAATTAAAGATCAAACCAAGCTGCGGTTATTAGCCCGCCAAGAATCTGAACATACCTGGGCTTTAATTGAAGAAGCTGAGGTGATTCCAATTCCAGCAGCCCAAACAGATGAGTGGAGTAATGGCTTGCTAGTTTTGGTGGAACTTTCTCCCACTCGCCAGGTTTTGAGTATTAAAGATGCTACAGATTGGGTGCTAGATTTGGTCAAAAATTACCTGACAAGTGAAATTACTTTAGATTTTATACAGCAAGAAAAGGAAAGGGTAGAGGAAGGGCTACAAACTCTGACTCTGGAAAAATTAGACCTCAGCCGTCGTTTACTAGAAGTAGAAGCACGGCGAGAAGAAATACAAGAGTTAGAAGCCAAGTTACAGCAACAAATGAAAGACTTAGATGGCAAATAGTGGCAGGAGAGAGTTTTGAATTGTCCTCCCCCCTGCTTTGAGAGTTCCAAGAGCCACGCTGCTAGCGATTTTCTACAGACACGGGTAAAGCCAATCTAGGTGGTGTATCTTCCCGATACTCAGCTTCTGGTTCTGTTAGAGACTGGTCTGAAATCAGAAGTTCCCGAATTAAGCGAGCAAGTGTACGTTGGGTAAGTCCGCCAATTACTTGTTGTCCCATTTGTTGAGTTTCGGGTTTCAGCAAAAGTTTAGTAATAATCGAGATCATCTCTATGGGGTCAAAACCTGGGGTTTCTTGGAGAATTGCCCAAATTCTCTGGATATGTTCGAGACTCTTGGGTGTTTCGGTGGTGGCGGGGATTTCGTTTGCTGCTAGTCCCAATCTTTGGCGGAAGGCAAAAGTCAAATTTTCCCAAGTGTTGCGCCCGAAGATGTCTAAACCATTGACTATTTCGTTAACTAGTTTTTTGCGAATGAAAGTGCCTCGTTCTGAATAGAGGAAGTTAACGGTTTGCTCAAGTGTCTGATTTAAGTCAAAATCTGGGGAGTTACGGGCATTGCGGATCAGGTTTTCTAACCGATTCCAGCGAAAACCACTTTGTTTGAACAATAAATCTTGTAAAGATGCTCTTAACTCTGGGGCTTGGTCGGTGAGTAAGCGTTTGGCGACGTAGGGATAGGCTTTGCTTAATACTTTGAAGTTGGGATCGATGTTAATGGCGATTCCTTCTAAAGTGACTAGGGAGCGAATAATTAAAGCGTAGTAGGCGGGTACACGGAAGGGAAACTCATACATTAAAGCCGAAAGCTGGTCGGTGATGCTCTTAAAGTTCATTTCGGCGACTGTGGAAGATAGGGCATCGTTGAAGACGGCAGCAAAGGCGGGGATGATGGGTGTCAGGTCGGTGTCGGGGGTTAAAAATTCGAGTTTGATGTAGTCTTGCCCTAAGCCTTCAAAGTCGCGGTTGACTAGGTGTACGACTGCTTCGATTAAGCCGTAGCGTTGTTGACGTTTGACTTCGCTCATCATGCCAAAGTCGAGGTAGACGAGTTTGCCTTCTGGACTGGCTAAAAGGTTGCCTGGATGGGGGTCAGCGTGGAAAAAGCCGTGTTCTAATAGTTGGCGGAGGGAACATTGAACGCCGACTTCGATGAGGTAGGAAGCGTTTATGCCTTGTTTCTGCATGGCTTCCAGGTTGGTTAATTTGGTTCCGGTGATCCATTCCATTGTGAGGACGCGACGGCGGGTGTATTCCCAGTAGATGCGGGGAATGTAAATGTCTGGGATGTGGCCGTAGAGTTGTTCAAAGCGTTCGGCGTTTTTTCCTTCGTGAATGTAGTCCATTTCTTCAAAGATGCGGCTACCAAATTCATCGAGGATGGCTACTAGGTCACTCCGCAAATTTTTGAAGGTTTTTTTTGCATAAGCTGCTAGACCGCGCATAATGTATAGGTCTAGGGCAATTTTTTGTTGCAGGTCGGGTCTTTGGACTTTGACGGCGACTGTTTCTCCGGTTTTGAGTTTGCCTTTGTATACTTGCCCTAGTGAGGCTGCGGCTAGTGGTTGGGGTGAGAGTTCGGCGTAGATTTGGTCGGGATGGGCTCCTAGTTCTTCTTGGATGAATCTATAGGCTACTTCGTTGGGGAAGGGGGGTAGTTGGTCTTGGAGATGGGTGAGTTCTTCTAGGTATGTTGGGGGTACTAGGTCGGGTCTGCTGGAGAGGGCTTGTCCGATTTTGATGTAGGCGGGCCCTAAGTTGGTGAGGAGTTGTTTTAGCTGGATGGCGCGTTTTTGTTGGTTTTGGTTAATTTTTCCTAAGCGGCGATCCCACCAGAGGCTAAGGGCGAAGATCGTGGAGGGCCAGACGATCGCTAAAGTGCGCCGCAAAATTAGGAAGGGTCGTCTGCGGTAATGTTGGGCGATCGCTTCTGGATCGTAAACTATGGTTTCTGTTTCGGCTTCTGGTGCAACTGTTTGGGCGCGTTTTTGGGGCGCTGGTGAAATGGTTGCTGATTCGGCGATCACTATTGGCTTTTCCACTGGTGTTTTGTCCTTTATGGTGATTGGATGGGTTGTGGTTTGGCGAACGCCTTCTGAATCAAGATGGGGCGAAGCTGGGGATACCGTCTTAGGATTCATGAATTTTTTATAATATTTAGTCTTGGGGGACTTATGTTAAAACATTGTAACAATTGCTAAGTTAATCAGGCAGAAGGCTAAGGGCAGAAGTTATACACCAGACCTCGGAAAAACTCAGTTCTAGTTTTGGTGTAGATTAAACTTGACGATGGTAGCTCTTATGCGGCGTTTGCTCAAGAAACCCTCAATTGTAGGCTGATTGCCTTATGTTAATAGGATTGCGGATTGAAAATTTTGCTTTGATTGACCGTCTGGAACTGGCTTTTGGGGCTGGTTTAAATGTGTTGACTGGGGAAACTGGGGCGGGAAAGTCAATTATTCTGGATGCTATTGATGCGGCGTTGGGTGGTAAGGTGACTAGTCGATCGATTCGGACTGGCGCACAAAGGGCTTTGGTGGAGGCGACTTTTCGGTTGAGTTCTGCTGTAGCCGAGTGGCTCAATCAGGAGGAGATCGATCTGTTGGATGATTATTCTGTGGTTTGTAGTCGGGAGATGTCTACTAGTCAGGAGGGTATCTTACGCAGCAGTCGATCGCGAATTAATGGTGTATTGGTAAATAGACAACAGATGGAACAGCTGCGATCGCGTTTGGTGGAAATTACTGCTCAAGGTCAAACTGTTCAAATTGGACAAACGGCTATTCAAAGGGAATATTTGGATAGTTTTGGGGGTGTGGATTTAATTGAGCAACGTCAAAAGGTGAATGCAGCTTTTCACGCCTGTTCTCAAGCTCTTTCGGCTTTAGAAAATCGTCGCCAGTCGGAACAAATGCGGTTGCAAAAGTTAGATTTGTTGGAGTTTCAATTACAGGAATTAAGTGCGGCTAAACTTAACGATCCTGATGAGTTAGAGTCTTTAGAACAAGAACGTAGCCGACTGTCTCATGTTGTGGAGTTGCAAAAGCAAAGTTACCAGGTCTATCAAGCTTTGTACCAAAATGATGAGGATGCCCAAGCTGCTGCTGATATTTTGGGAGAATCTGAGGCTACTTTAAGCCTTATGGTAGTCTATGATTCTAGCTTACAGCCAATTTTAGATATGGTAAGTGCGGCTTTGGCTCAGGTGGCGGAAGCTGCCAGACAAATTAATAATTATGGTGAGGCTTTGGAAGCCGATCCCGAAAGGTTGGAAACTGTGGAAGAGCGAATTAGGCAATTAAAGCAAATTTGCCGGAAGTATGGGCCAAGTTTGCCGGATGCGATCGCTTATCAACAGGGTGTGGAAGCAGAATTACAAGAACTTAAAGGTGGTGGTCAGTCTTTAGAAACTCTGGAAAAAATTTACCAGGAAAAAAAGGGAATTCTGCAAGAATGTTGTCAGATTTTGACAGAGTTAAGGTTGGTTGCTGCGAGAAAATTAGAGTCGCGTTTAATTGAGCAATTAAAGCCTTTAGCGATGGAAAAGGTGAAATTTCAGGTGGAAATTACACCGATTACTCCTACTGCTAATGGCGCAGATAAAATTACGTTTCTTTTTAGTCCTAATCCTGGTGAACCTTTGCATCCTTTAACCGAAACTGCTTCTGGGGGTGAGATGAGTCGGTTTCTTTTAGCTTTTAAAACCTGCTTTTCGATGGATTCTGTGGTAACACTAGTATTTGATGAAATAGATGTGGGTGTTTCTGGGAGAGTGGCGGCAGCGATCGCCCAAAAACTCCATCAAATCTCACAATACCATCAAGTTTTATGTGTGACTCACCAACCTTTGGTTGCAGCTATGGCCGATCGACATTTCCGTGTGGACAAGCAAGTAATTGATACTCCAGATGGAGAAAAAAATGCTCGGGCTTCCGATTTTCGCACTGTGGTAAGGGTGAGTTGTTTAGATACTCATTCTACTCGCTCTCAGGAATTAGCTCAATTAGCTGGGGGTGATTCAGCTACCGAAGCGATCGCTTTTGCTGAATCATTGATCGCCGAGGCAAATTTAAAAAGAAAAGACAAAGGCAGTCGTTACAACATATAATTCAACCAGAAGAGAACTTAGTAAAACTTAACCAAAGCTTAATAAAGTAATTAATAATTGAGGAGGTCGATCGGGAAAACTAATAAAGTAAGTTTATGCAATAAAAAGTTTTCAGGATTGTCAAAAAAAGTAAGCATTTGATTGTTTGAGTTATGTCTTATTCTAACCACAATCTACCATTCGCCGAATCAAGTACTAATGTAGTTGATGTCAAACCATACGTGGAAAAACAGGGTGTAAATCCAATGCTTGAAGTTACCAACGCTCAAGAGAATGAACAGTTAAGAAAGCAAACTCAGAGGTTGAAAATAGAAATGTCTGAGCCAATATATACGATTGATTGTGTACCATATAAGGAACAATCTCAGAATTCAAGAGATGAAAAATCACTAAAGATTGATAGTAAAAATATTCAGATTGAAGGAAATTTTAGGGAATCAGTTCGGCAAGAAAATCCCTGGGAAAAAATCGAAAAATTTATTGAAGAGGATAAGATTAATGATATTGAAGATAGAAAAAATCAGAATGGTTATAAGTCCTACGGAGATGAAATAAATATTGGTCAAAACCAAGAGAACAAAGAGAATCAAAATGGGCATCAAAATTATGATTTTGGTCGGGATTTTAGAAATAGTTGTTGGGATGAAGCGGAGAATGGAAGTGTAGAGGAAGAAAGAGCGATCGACCAAGAAAATCACATAATTGAAGTAGTGGGAAGTAATGGAGTAGAGATTAAAAATGAAATTTACATTAGACAAAATCAAGTAATTGATGTTACTCCTCAAGAAATAAGTTACGAAGTAATTGATGTAAGTAGTAGTGAAATCAATGGTGCAGTCAGTAATCAAGTAACTCAAGAGGATAATCTGGCAATTATACCAGAAGTTTACGACCGGAATTCTTATGAAAATAATCGGGTTCCAGGGGGCGCATTAACCACAACCAAAGGGTCATTTTCAACATTTTTGGCTCCTTTAAATAAAGAATCTTTTAAGGAAGCTGTTAAAGAAGTTAACCAAAAGCTTAGTACAGTAAATGACACCCTGACAATGGTAATTCATAGTGAGGGAATGGAAACTGTACTGCAAGAAATGTTGCAAAGTATTGCCTTAAAAACAGGAGAGTTATTAGCAGCCGATCGCACAACAATATTTTTAATAGATGAAGAAAAGAATGAATTGTGGTCAATTTTAGCCAAAAATGATGGCGTTGGCCCATTAGAAATTCGCATTCCGGCGGATAAAGGAATTGCAGGCGAAGTAGCTACTTTCAAGAAAGTAGTAAATATCCCTTATGACTTTTTTGACGATCCTCGTTCTGCGGAATCCCAAAAAACATATAAGAAAACAGGCTATCGCACATATACAATGTTAGCTTTACCTCTGTTAAATGCAGAGGGAGATTTAGTTGCCGTTGTCCAGTTACTTAATAAATTAAAAGCATCAAATGATCCGACAAAAGATTTGCGAGATCGCATTGATGTAGCAGGATTTACCAAACAAGATGAATACCTTTTTGAAGAATTTGCCCCTTCGATTCGGTTGATTTTAGAAAGTTCGCGTTCTTTCTATGTAGCCACACAAAAACAACGTGCTGCTGATGCTTTAATGAAAGCAAACCAAGCATTAAGTCAAAGCAGCTTAGACTTAGAAGAAACCCTAAAACGGGTGATGGATGAAGCTAAAAAATTGATGAATGCCGATCGCAGTACCTTGTGGTTAATTGACCATGAAAGAGAACAATTATGGACAAAAATTCCCATTGGTGGTGAATTAAAAGAACTGCGAATTCCCAGAAACGCAGGTTTTGCCGGAATGGTAGCAGAGTCAGGCGAACCACTAATGATTCCTTTCGATATTTATGACGATCCTCGTTCCGCAGTTTCTAAAGAAACTGATAATAAAACAGGTTATCGCACCTGTAGTATGTTGTGTATGCCTGTGTTTAATGCTGATGAAGAATTGATTGGAGTCACGCAATTAATTAACAAGAAAAGACAAGGAGAATTGCCAGAATATAACCCTGATAATTGGCCTGACGCACCAGAATGTTGGAAGGCGAGTTTTAATCGCACCGACCAAGAATTTATGCAAATTTTTAATATTCAAGCTGGTGTAGCATTGCAAAATGCCAAGTTGTTTGATGAAGTAAAACAACAACAGCAAATGCAGCGAGATATTCTCCGCAGTTTGTCAAATGGAGTGCTATCTACGGATAAAGCAGGTTGTGTAATTGCGGCTAATGAAAGTGCCAGAAAATTGTTAGGCTTAAGTGAAAATGAAAGAGTAGAAGGAACACCAGCTTGGGATTTGGTAAAAATTTGTGGTAAGGAAGGACTACAACAAGAAGATGATAATAAATTCCGTTCTTGGTTCCAAGCAGCTTTAGAAGCAGTGGAAGAGAGAAAGCGGCAACAGTATTATCCAGACCAAGTTTTACAGTCAACTAATGACGAAAAACACAGCGTTAATCTTTCGATCAATACCATCTCAGATGTGAATGATACCAGCAAAATTCGTGGCGCTTTAGTGGTAATGGAAGATATTAGTCATGAGAAACGATTGAAGAGTACAATGTATCGTTACATGACTCAAGAAGTAGCGGAACAATTGTTAGCTAGAGGCGATGATTTCAAGATGGGAGGCGATCGCAAAGAAGTTTCCGTTCTCTTCTCAGATATTCGCAGTTACACCACTTTAACAGAAAGAATGCAAGCCGAAGAAGTGGTACAAATGCTCAATGAATATTTCGAGTTAATGGTAGAAGCAGTTTTCCAACATAAAGGTACCTTAGACAAATACATTGGTGATGCTATTATGGCAGTCTTCGGTGCTTTTGTACCCTTAGAAGATCATGCTTTAATGGCGACAAAAACCGCTTTAGAAATGCGTTACCGTTTAGCCAAATTTAATCAACATCGCCGCGAGAATAATTTGCAGGAAATTAAGATTGGTATTGGTATAAATTCCGACGTAGTAATTAGCGGTAATATTGGTTCTTCACAACGGATGGAACTGACTTCGATCGGTGATGGCGTTAACTTAGGTTCCCGTTTAGAAAGTGCCAGCAAACAATATGGCTGCGATATTATTATCAGCGAATATACTTTTGCGAAATGCCAATCAGAAGTTTATTGCCGAGAATTAGATTACATCCGTGTTAAAGGAAAAACTCAACCCGTCTCAATTTTTGAATTAGTCTGTACGACAGACAATATGAGTTCAGTTCCTGATTGGAAAAAACAACAAATAGATATTTACCAGAAAGGACGGGAATATTACTTACAGAAGGAATTTAGATTAGCACAAAATGAATTTGGCAAAATAGTGGAAGAAATGAACAGCAGGAAAATGAAAGACAAAGCATCTGAAATGTATTTAGAACGTTGTCAATACTGGCTGACACACGATGAAGAATTAGAAAAGAAATGGGATGATGGCGTTTGGAGTTTAACAGAGAAATAACCTAACATAAGTTATTCAAAAACCCGGTTTCTTCAAGAAACCGGGTTTTTAGTTGAGACTGAAAACTTTGGCGGGCAGGATGCCCCTTTGGCGGGCAGGATGCCCCTTTGGCGGGCAGGATGCCCCTTTGGCGGGCAGGATGCCCCTTTGGCGGGCAGGATGCCCCTTTGGCGGGCAGGATGCCCCTTTGGCGGGCAGGATGCCCGCCCCACAATAATTATAGCTTTCTTGTGGGGTAGGCATCTTGCCTGCCCCATCTTTTCTTGCACCACGAGGCGGAGCCTCTATTTCTCGTTCCCAGGTTCAACCAGGGAACGAGTATTAGGAGGTTCTACCTCCTTTCTAGAGCCAGATCGGAGTTAAATTTTCACTAGCCCAGAGTCATCTTCTGTTAATTGCCAATTAGCTGAATCACCAAGAGTTTGCAAGTAATCGATCGCTTTATCTATCACCTCTAACCCTTGATCTAAACTTTCAATTACACTCAATTGTCCGCGCAATTCCGAAGCATTGGGAAAACCTTTTGCATACCAAGTCATGTGTTTTCTAGCTTGACGAATTCCCCTTTCTCCCTTATATTCCCACAGTGCTTTTAAATGATCTTTAGCACATTCTAACCGTTCAATTGCTGTTGGTGGTTCCTTGACTTTTCCCGTTTTCAAAAAGTAGTCAACTTCGCCAACTAAAAAAGGATAACCTAGCGTTCCTCTAGAACACATTACCCCATCTGCACCCGTTTCTGACAAACAACGAACCGCAGCTTCGACAGAAAAAATATCGCCATTTCCAATTACCGGAATAGACAAAATTTCCTTAACTTTACCTATCCATTCCCATTTTGCAGGACCCGTATAACCTTGGGCGCGAGTTCTACCATGAACAGTAATCATTTGTGCGCCAGCATCTTCCATGCGTTTAGCAAATTCTAAAATAGTAATCTCTTTATCTGACCAACCAATGCGAGTTTTAACTGTTACTGGAACATTCACAGCTTTAACAACTTCTCGAACAATTGCTTCTGCTACTTCTGGTTGTCTTAATAAAGAAGAACCGCCCCCATTTTTAGTAATTTTATTAACAGGACAACCCATATTAATATCTACTGTATCTGCCCCTTCTTCTACTGCTTTTATAGCTGCTTCGGCTAAAAAATCTGGGCGACAATCAAATAATTGAATACTAATTGGTCGTTCGCCTGGGTCTACCTCCATAATTTGAGGTAATTGTTTAACATAATGTAAACCTGTGGCATTAACCATTTCGGTGTACATCATTGAATCTGGGGCGTAGAGACGTACTAAGCGGCGAAATACCAAATCAGTAACACCGGATAAGGGTGATTGTAGCACCCGACTTTTAACTTCAAAAGTGCCAATTTTTAAAGGTGTTGATAGTCTTTCTTGGAGACTGGGAGATAAAGACAACATATAAACTGTAAAGGAATCTAGCCTTTCTATTGTAGATGAAGATTAAGTACGTTGTTGCGCTTGAGGGCTATTTAGGTTGTGGCGGTATCGCAACCACGGACGATTTTTTTCTTGTTTCATGTTTTTTCATAATTATTTTTTTTTTTTTTTTTTTTTTTTTTTTTTTTTTTGTTTTTTTGGTTTTATTCTCTTATCTAATATTTTTTTTTTTTTTTTTTTTTTGGTGTTTGCTCTTTCCCCCTACCCCCCCCC